>CAUQJU010000177.1:0-3811 GCA_963518005.1 uncultured Campylobacter sp. | reverse complement strand
AGCCCACCCTTACGAGGCGGTGTTTTTAGAGCGATTTCCGTCTAAATTTAAAGATCGCAAAGCCGCTCTTAAAAATGCCGAAGGCTTATTAGAAAAAAGCCTACAAAAGCAAGACGAGTATTTTGCGGATCCTAAAAATAAAGAAGAATTTTTAAAAAAACGCAAGCGAAATCGCGCCGACGAGAGATTTTGCGACTAAATTTCGCGGCTAATCGCAGACTAAATTTAAATATGTCGGCTAAATTTGCAGGTAAATTTTGCGCTCTAGGCAAAACGGGTAAGCGAGCTAAAATTTAGCCTAAATTTGCGGTTAAATCTAACAAGCGCGCAAAATCATGCTAAATCAGCTAGTATACGTAGCTGTTTTGCGGGTGCAAAGCGGCAAAAATCTAACGCCTAAATTTAGATGAAGCGGTTTTATAAATTTAGCTTCAAATTTTGGCTAAAATTACAGCAATCGCCGCAGATAAAGCGATAAAAACTCAAAAACGCGGCGCTAAATTTAAGCTAAAAAGCAAGCAGCCGCCACAAGTCAAACGCGCTAAAAAGCGGAAAACAAACGAAAGGAGCAGACGATGGATACAAACGAAAAGTCCGAAAACGGCTTTAGCATTCGCGACTCGTTTTTTAAACCAAGACGCGACGATTTGCGTTACCTTCGCACCCACCCCATCCCCCATAGCCTTGAGCGCACGGGCCACCGAAATAGGCGAATTTACGCGAGGGTCTTGCGGTAAATTTAAACAAATACAAACTCAAATTAAAGGAAAAATATGGGACTATTTAAAAAGATATTAGGCGACAAGTCGGACGCAAAAAGAGGCCAAAATACAAACGATAAAGAAAACGAACCTGTGTTTTATGCAGACGGCGAAGACGCGGCGATGCTAGAGGCTTTTAGGCAGGCTAGAGAGAGCTTTGGGTACTTTTGGCGCGAGCTATACTGGGAAAATCACCGCATTATCCCGGCGCTTGACTTCGCTTGCGTCAAGGTTGCCTTTTCGCAAGATATCGGCGGCCATACGGAGGTCGAGCACATGTGGATAAACGACGTGTATTTTGACGGCGAGCGCGTTTACGGCGTGCTGGCCAACGACCCAGGCATACTAACTAGCGTCGCAAGCGGCGACGAAGTCGCGGTGCCGCTAGAGCAAATCAGCGACTGGATGTTTGCTGTAGGCGGTAGAGCATACGGCGGCTTTAGCGTGCAAGCCATGCGTAAAGCTATGAGTCAGGACGAGCGCGCCGAACACGACGAGGTCTGGGGGCTAGATTTCGGCGATCCGGACGTAGTTTTGCTAGCCTACGAGCAAGAAAAACATCCGCAAAATCTCATCGAGCATCCGATGAGCGTAAATATGAAAGAAAAGTTACAAAAGTTTTTAAGCCAAAATCCAAAAGAGATAACGCAGGCCGACGATGAGGGCTATACGATGCTACACCGCGAGGCGATAGCCGGCAACCGTACGGCGGTCGAGATCTTGCTCGCTAAGGGCGCTGATAAAAACGCTAAAAATATCCATGGCAAAACCGCGCTAGACTACGCTAGAGCGCTTGGCTGGGACCACGTAGTACAGGCGCTTAGCGAGTAGTTTATGCTCTCAGAAAAGCTTAAATTTAAGAACTAAATTTAAGCTCGACCAAAAAGGGCGGCGAGCAAAGGCTACTGCTTGGCCACCTATAATTTTTCTTATGAAAAGACTGCTTTTTAGATAAGCCGCATAGAGTCGCCGTCTGCAAACGACTCGTTAGCGACGCGGTAGGTATCGCTTGTTATACGAGCTTGTCCTCTTTAAAATTTATTCTATGGCTTTTTAGCTCATCGCCCTGCGGCTTTTCGTCAAATTTTTCTATCTTTCTAGACCTACCGGCTTTGATTTATGCTACGTAAGGGGCTAAATTTAGCCCTTCCCTCCACTTTTTTTACGCACTCCATCCGCTCATCACTAGATTCATTATATTTGCATCATTTCTCATAGTATCGTGACTGATGCCGGTTATGCCGTTATCTTTAGCATAGGCATTTATATCTTGGATGATTTTGTTGATTTGGTCGTTAGTGATGATGTTTCCATCCTCTAGCACGATCTTTTCGATCTGACACGAGGCATCTAATGCATAGTTGTTTATCGTGATAAAGTCATTTTCGCCGTATCTGATAGATAAATCATTATCGCTAAGCATAAATGTCAGATCTTGCTTTTTTACGCCATCTTTGAATTTAATCGTATCGTTTCCGTGATATTCAATGATAGAGTCGTAGCCGTCGCCTTTGCTAAATATATAAGTATCATCCTCGCTACCGCCTTCTAGGTGATCATTTCCGGCTCCGCCTTCTAGGATGTCATCATCGTGGTCTCCAAAAAGCTTGTCTTTACCTTCGCCTCCATAAAGAGTATCATTGCCGGTATCGCCCCTAATGTTGTCGTTACCTTCTCCTCCATAAACTATGTCATTGCCCATATAGGCAAGTACATCATCATCCCCGGCTCCGCTATAAATTTTATCATCTTTCTCAGATCCATACATACAGTCGGCATCGTCTGTTCCTCTAGACAAAATCCGCTCTTCAAACTCCTTAAAGGAAAGCTTGGTTCCATCTGAAAATTCAAAATTTTCTATCATGTTATCACTATGCGCGTCGTAGCGATCGTAAGCATTCCTTATAGTTAAACTATCATTGGTTCCCTTGATATAAATTTCAATATCGCTGTGATTATTGTTAATCTTTCCACCAATATCTTTAAGCGTTATTCCGTCTTTAAACCTAATGGTATCATTGCCGCTATGTTCATAAATCGTATCTTCTCCATCTCCCCTGCCAAATACATAAGTATCATCGCCCTCAGCTCCTCCCAAATTATCATTTCCTGCTCCGCCTTCTAAGATGTCGTTTCCTGCTCCGCCATTCAAAGTATCGCCGCCTTTACCTCCTATCAAGATGTCATTACCATTGTCTCCATCAAGGGTATCGCTACCCTCTTCGCCTTCTAGTATATCGTCGCCATCCCAACCGAGTAGCCTATCATTGCCTTTTCCGCCGTAAATTTTATCGCCTTCTTGAGTACCCGAAATGTTATCGTCGCCGTCCGCACCCTTAAAATATACTTCTTTATTAATCTCCCCAATCGACAAAAACGATCCATCGCTAAATTTAAATCCGCTTATATGATCTGATACACCGTATTCATAGATACCTTTTAGCGTGAGGCTATCTTTAGAGTCGCCTATGTAAATCGTCAAATTCTCACCATAAGCTCCGCTACGTTTAAACGATAAATCTCCAGAGGTTATTCCTTCTTTAAATTCAACTACATTGTCGCCATATTTGTCATAGATTACGTCTGCGCCGTATCCTTTGCCAAATACGTAGGTATCGTTTCCCTCGCCACCCTCTAAAACGTCGTCGCCTTCTCCTCCGTCCAAGATGTCATCGCCGCCTTCTCCATAAAGTCTGTCGTTGCCTTTTGCTCCGTAGATAAAATTATCCGCGTGGTTTCCGTTTAAATCATCGTCGCCATCGGTACCGGAAATATATTGCTGCCCTAAAAGTACGGATAAAAATCTACGATCATCACCGCCAAGAGCGGTTAAATTTGCCCTTAAAGCCTCTTGAAATATCGGTTTATAAACGGCAGCATCTCCTATCGCGCGTATAAGCTTACCTATCTCGCCGTATAGACCGTCTTTATATAGCTGCTTTAGTCTAGAGTTTAGTCCGCTAAATTTATAGCTAAGCTTTCCATCGTCCTCTAGGTTCATAGCGTTTAAATTTATAAACAGCATCATTCATCAATCCCTTATTGAAAAC
>CAUQJU010000176.1:0-3833 GCA_963518005.1 uncultured Campylobacter sp. | reverse complement strand
AACTATCGGTTCATTCTTTACCGATGATGCTGTAGGTACTGGCGTAAGAGTAGAAAATCAAGATATTACCGGCTTGACTCTAACTGCATTTGCATTTGATGCTCTAGAAAACAACAATGAGAGCGACGGTGCTATCTACACTAATGCTCCTGGTATTTTCAATAATAACCTATATGCAGTAGCTGCTATTGGTTCTTATGATCCGGTAAGCTTCCAACTATGGTATGCATCTTTGGTTGATTCGGTTAATCTTATCATAGGCGACGTAAACTTAAGCTTTGATTTTACCGATAGCGTTAATGTCGGAGCAAGAGCTCAATACGCTCACGCAGACTTAGACAATGATGTAGGCGCAAATTTTAAAGATACTGATTTTTATGCTACTGAGCTTGGTACTAAACTATTTGGTGCCGACGTAGCTGCCGGTTACATCGGATATAAAGTTCATGATAAAGCTAACGGTTTTGTAAGCCTAGAGGATCAAGGTTCATTTATAGAGGTTGGTGAGATAAAATCAGCTCTTGATTACACTGCTCTTCAAGGTAGAGGTAACTTCTGGTTCTTAAAAGGCGGATATACTTTTGCTGATAAATTTAGACTAGGCGGCGAATATTCTAATGGTAAAGTTAGGGATGCTGCAAACGTAAAAGAGAAGTATCAAGAGTATGTAGCTAGACTATCTTATGATTACAGCGCTAAGCTTCAGTTCTCAAGCTTCTACGCTTATGAAATCAATAAACACCAAGATAGCTCGAAAGATAAGACTAAATTCTTAAGATTCCAAGCTAAATACTCATTCTAATTTAAGACCTCGGGCTTAGTCCCGAGGTTTATTTTTACTATTTTAATTTTCCTTTCCGATGATTATGCAAACTGCTTAATTTTTCATATTTTTCTTAAATATCGTCCGTTTTACATTATTTATTTGTATTTATAAGCTTATAATGTCGGCAAAATCATTGCTAACTTAAAAAATAAATGCGTCAGATTAAACTACCGATTGGATTAAAGGGCTCAAATAGTCCAAATCAACCTTTTTAAAGGGTATATTGACGGCTAGTGCTGTGAATTTATTTTGCTGTCGGTGAAGCAACATCTGGACTTTAAAATATATCGTTATGCTGATAAAGGGCCTTTACCCTTGTAAGAAGAGGAAGTAAATTTAAAGAAGTAGGTTTAGAATAAGTTGTGAAGCCTTCTATTATTTTTTTCATAAAAGTATTCCGTTCTATGCCACCCAAATTTTAGCTAATTATGACAGATGTGAAAATATTCGTAGTTACACCCCAAAAACCTGAAAGACAAAATTTAAAGCGCCTTTATAAAAAATAAAATTTCTAAAATGTCTTGTTTGGCTAAATTTAAAATCAGCTACATGTAAAATTTTTACGTAAAGAATGTCTGAACATACATTTTGCAACATAGCTGGCATGGCGAATCAAATATGCGCATTTATTGGCAAGGCTCTAAGCAGCAGTTATTTTTAAAGAAAATGTCGCCAATCACGCAATAAGGCATTATCCAAACTAAATCAAAGCCGGCTTATTTGTCTATTGATGTAACGATCTGCGTTATTTTATGATAGTTCGTATTATGCCCTATCCATTTTGCTGAAATTTTATTCTACAAGCCGTTGCATCTTTTTGGCGTTTGAAAAATCCTTGTTGCTAACTAAATCCAAAACGGTAGCGGTATTATTAATGAAGGACGCATTAAAGCCTAGTAAAATTATTAACATAAGGCCTGGTTTAGATGCTTATTTTTCGCTTACATAAATCCGCTAGAAACGCGATCGTTTAAATTTATCGCACTACGGTTATTTTTGATTCAGGCTAATCTTAGCTTGGGTTGTCTTGCAAAAAACTACTTTGTATATAGTTTTTTACGTTTAATGCTTAATAGCCTACCTATGCGGCAAAATTTCGTTAAATTTGATTTACAGATTTAGGCTTGAAGTATTGCCTAAATTTTCTCATTTTTCAAAGTTGTGCTTAAAAATAAGCTATCGGCAAAAATCATAAAAATTGCAGCCAAAATTACTATCGTGATAGTAAAATATCCAAATTTAGCTTCTTTATCTTTATGGAGGTAGCAAAAGGTACCGACGGCGCAAGAGCTGTTACGCAAATAAAATTTGAACCGTGCGCCTCCTGCTTTACTACTGCTCGCCGGTGAAATCCGTTGAAGGTGTGGATGAGGCAAGTCGGCGCAAATTTAAGGACGGATAAAAACTACTACGGCATAAAGCTAAATAAATCAATAAACTACTCTATCAAACTCCATATTTCTTAATGCAATAACAACACGTTTTTTATGAGTAAATTTGGCGCCTCGTTCCAAGTCTAAATTTAACCTGTTAAAAAGATACGGTTTGCCAAATTTAAACTAAATCAAGGCACGAATACATTTATGAGATAAAAAGGCGTAAAGATGGGGGTAAAACTGCAAGTAGAGCGGGGGGCTTTCGCCCCGAAAATTATGCCAAAGTAGCTTTTAGCATCCAGATAGCTTTTTCGTATTTGGCGATTTGATCTTGCGCCATAGTTACGGTCGTGCTGTCTTTTGCTTCCTCAGCGACTTCTTCTAGCTTTTTAAATTCGCCCAGTAAGTGCTCGTACTCTGCCAAAACGCCTTTTAAAACCTCGGTTGGGGTGTAGCTATCTTTGTTATCCGTTTTTGGATGAGCTAGCTTGTTTAGCTCTTCTATTTTGGTGATAGCTCTACCGCCTAGCTGTATAGCGCGCTCAGCGACGTCGTCGAATATCTCCGCCATATCTTCATAAGCTTTTTCGGTGTATTCGTGAACGCTAAAGAACTGAATGCCTTTTACATACCAGTGATAGTCGTGAAATTTAACGAATAACGCATGAGCGTCGGCCTGAATCTGATTTAATTGAGTAACAACTTTTGACATTTTGTCTCCTTTGATGTGATTTATGAGTGAAATTATAGCATAAAAATCTTAAAGAAAAATATATTAGCTAATAAAAATTATCATCTGATATTTTTTAAGATTATAGTTATATTTTTAAAGCGCCGATTTAAAGGCCTCAAGCCTTAGCGCAGCGATAATATAAAATTTAATTTACGCAATTTGGACAATACTAGGCGCAAAAGCCGGCGACGTGATACGATTTGCGTAGCCTCTTGCATAAAACCGCCCTAGAAGCCGCAAGCTGAGACTAAAACATAAATTTAAACTACGGCCGAAATTTGCTTTTAGCCAAAGGCGCTTTAGCTAGAAATTTATGCTTAATAGCATTTTGTTTGCCGTAATAAAATAATTTGAAAAGGGCAGAATTATGGAGATACGAATGAAAAAGTTTTTATTTGCCGCTGTTATGCTTTTTAACGCGGCATTTGCGACTGATTTGCAAAGCGAAAATTTAGCTAGCCTAAAAGCCCAGTGCCAAAGCGGCGATGCGGCAAAATGCGCGGTTTTGGGCGACGCGTATTATGAAGAATACATCGCTTCGGACGACGAAGAGGCGCGCAAGCTATCGGGCCGCAGCTTTTAAAAAGGCGTGCGATAAAGGAGACGGCGAAGGCTGCGCGGGACTAGGGCTTTCTTATATCGACGAGGGCGACGCGGCTGCGGGCGAAAAGCTACTAGAAAAAACCTGCGATGAGCTAAAAACCGCTACCGCGTGCTACAATCTCGGCTTTTTTAAAATCGACGGACACGGGGGCTTTAAACAAGACGTAAAAGGAGCGATGAAATACTACGAAAAGGCTTGCGACCTTGGCTACGCGGCCGGTTGCGACGAGCTAGGCGACATCTATGACGTAGGCGAAGCGGACGTAAAAGCGGATGAAAATAAGGCTCTAAAATA
>CAUQJU010000175.1:0-3882 GCA_963518005.1 uncultured Campylobacter sp. | reverse complement strand
TGAAAAATTCGCCGAAGATAGCCTGCGCGTACTGCGTGCGGTGCAGTTTAGCGCACGGCTAAATTTCCGTATCGCGCGGGAGAGTTTGGGGCTGATGAAGCGCCTAAGTATCTCAGATCTTAGCCGTGAGCGCATAAACGGCGAGCTGATGAAACTTTTTGGCGCCAAATTTCAAGAGGTAGGCTTTTGGTATCTTTACAAACTCGGGCTTTTGAGTAAAATTTTTAGGTTAAATTTGAGCCGAGTCGAGGCGGAAAAATTTGCCGCAAAACTAAAAAGCGCGGTCAAATTTCTGCCCAAACAAAACGGCAAAAAAGACGAACGCGAGTTTTTATATCTTTTAAACGGCTTTTTCGGCGTTAAAAATTTTTACGACTTAGGACTTACTAAAAGCTTTGAAGCTTGCGTCAAAGAGCCGTTTTTTGTGGGTCATCCGAGCGATAAAGATTTGCTAAAAATCGCCCTTGATAAACCGCTAAAAAGCTGGCTCGGGCTAAACTCGCCTAGCCTAATAAAAAGAGCTAAAAATTTAGGCGTTTATGAGGCTAAATTTGAACCTGCTATCGATACGACGGAGATTTTAAAATTGGGCTTTAAAGGCGCTGCAATAGGCGCTGAGATAAGGCGTAGGCAGGATATAGCGATAGATAAATTTTTAAACGAAAAGTCAAGCCTCGGGTAAAAATTAACCTAGTTAAAAGCGCAAATTGGCTAAAATCAAGCCCTATTTTAAAGAGGCGAAAGTGGAAAAAACTTCAAATATAAATTTACAAAATAAAAATATTCTTTTTAGTATAAGTTTTGCAAAAAGCCTAAATTTGAGCGACTCGGCAAGTACTTTTGTGGCTTTTAAAACGCATGCTAAGGCGGTTTTTTAAATGTTTAACATCGTCCTAGTTCATCCTCAAATCCCCCAAAATACGGGTTCGATTGGCCGTATGTGCGTAAATGCAAACCTTAAGCTGCATATAATCAAACCGACCGTTTTTGACATCAGCGAAAAGGCCGTTAGGCGCGCGGGACTTGATTACTGGGCGCAGTTAAATCCGGTGATTTGGGAGAGTTTGGACGAATTTTTGCGCGCAAACGCTCAGTTCGAGGATAGATTTTTTTACGCCACGACGAAGGCTCATAAATTTTATTTTGAAGCGGAGTTTAAAAAGGGCGACTTTTTGTTTTTCGGCGGCGAAAGCACGGGTCTGCCTATGGAGCTGATGGAGCGAAATTTCTCAAACGCGATCAAAATTCCGATGGGCGAGCACGGCAGGAGCTTAAATTTAGCCACAAGCGCGGGCATCATCGCCTATGAGGCTATCAGGCAAAATTTCGCCCAGTCAGGACTTGGAAGCGTGCTATGAAATTTACGGTAAATAGGCTCTTTGCGCTCTTTTTTGCAGCGCTATTTTTCGCCGTTTTTGTGGCGGGTGCCGAGCTAAAGATCGCTACGTTTAACGTTCAAAATTTATTTGACGCTAAAAACGACGGCAGCGAGTATAAGGATTTAGTAGTCGGCAAATCGGAATGGAACGAGAAAAAAGCGATCGCCAAATTTAAAGCCGTAAGCGCAAAGATAAAAAAGCTAAACGCCGATATCATCGCGCTTCAAGAGATCGAAAACGAAATGATTTTAAAAGAGCTGATGAAGGAGGCGGGTTATAAATATTTTGTCTTTTCTAAAGGTAAAAACGGCCCCGTAGGCCTAGCCGTCATCTCTCGCGTAAAGCCTGAAAAAACGCAGATTTTTAGCGTGCCAAACATAAAAACAAGGGACATTTTAAAGCTTGATTTTGAAGCGGAGGGGCAAAAATTTAGCCTTTTAAATTTACATTTTCCAGCTAGAAAAAATCCGTTAAAGCAGAGAAAAACGGCTTTTGTCACGCTAAAATCAGCCTTAGCAGATACCCAAAAGGTTGTGGTTTTGGGCGATTTTAATACGCCTTACGGAGATAAAGAGCTGCTAGGCGATCTTGCGACTAGTAAAAATTTAGCCAATCTTTGGGCGTTTTTGCCAAAGCACGAGCGCTACTCGCACACTAGCCTAAATGCGCTTGATCACGTCCTGCTCTCAAAGAACGCGCTTGGTCAAAACTATGTCTTAAATAGCTTTAAGGTTGAGCGAGAGGGAGCGCAAATTTCGGATCATTTTGCGTTGGTTTTTAGGCTAAATTTTGATAAAAACGCTAAAAATACGCTGCAAAATATCGCCGAAGCGCGGGTCGACGAGCTATCAAAAAAGCCAAATTTACCCGTTTTGCTAAAACGCGCTACGGTCGTGCAAAAGGACAAAAAAGGCTTCACGCTAGCGCAGGATAAGCGCGGTATCTACGTGTACGAGCCAAAAAATGACGCAAAACTCGGCCGGGTCATGGACGTAGCGGTAAACCGTCTAGACGAATTTAAGGGAAATCTTGAGATCAGCTCGCATTATGCGGTGAAAATTTATGACGAAACGCAAGATCCGCAGGGGCAGATGCTGGATGCTAAAAACCTAAAACAAGCGCGCTCAGGCGACGTGTTTAGCCGTATCGGCGGCGAAGTGCGAAACGGCAGACTCTACACGCCATACGGAGATATTAAAATTTACGGCGCAAAGGGTAAACCGCGCAACGAAAAAGAGGCGATTTTTACCTCCGTTCGCATCGTGAGCTACAAAAACGAACCTCAAATTTGGATAGAAAATGAAGATAATTGATGCGGTGATGCTTGGTGCATTCGTACTTTTTATGATATTTTTGATGCGCGGATTCGTCACGCAGACGCTTGAGAGAAGCAAAAGAAGACAAAATTTAAAAAAGGATAAAAAATGAGCGAAACAAAAGAACTGATCGTGGAAATCGGCGTCGAGGAGCTGCCGGCGATCCCGTTTTTAAAAGAGCACGCTAACGTCGCGACAAAATGGCGCGAGACGCTAGCGCAAAACGGCCTAGATAGCGAGTGCGAGTTTTACTACACGCCGCGCAGAATCGCGTTTTATCACCCGAAATTTGCGGTGCGTCAGGAGGATGGATTTAGCGAGTTTATCGGCGCGCCCAGGCAAGTCGCGCAAAAAGACGGCGCATGGACGCCTGCCGCGCTAAGCTTTGCTAAAAAATGCAGCATCGCAGAGTCTGAGCTAAAATTTGAAACCGTCGGCGGCAAAGAGGTGCTCTACTATAAAAAGCCCGTTGCGGGTAAGGTAAGCGCGGAGCTTCTGGGAGATATGATTGAGAAATTTTTGCTGAGCTTAAATTTCGGCAAATCTATGCGCTGGGGCGAGGGTAAATTTGAGTTTATCCGCCCGGTACGCTCGTTTTTGTGCTTGCTTGGAGACGAGGTCGTTAAATTTAACAAATTTGACGTGGAAAGCGGCGATACGATTTTCATGCACAGAAGCGTCGGCTACGATAAATTTGCCGTCAAAAACGCGAAAGATTATTTCGCCGCGATGCCTAAAATCGGTGTAATCCTCGATCAAAACGCGCGCCGAGAGAAAATTTTGAGCGAGTTTAAACAAATTGAAGCCAAAAACGGCGTAACGGTCGAGGTGGACGAGGCGCTGCTAGACGAGGTCGTAGCGATCACCGAGCATCCGACCGCGCTGCTTGGGGGCTTTGAGCGAGATTTTCTGGAAGTGCCTAGCGAGGTCATCATCACCTCGATGAAGGAAAATCAGAGGTATTTTCCCGTTTTTGAGGGAGGCAAGCTCGCTAATCGCTTCGTGGTTGTTAGCAACGCCATCTCGCCTGAGCCTGCGCTCATCGTAAAGGGCAACGAAAAAGTTCTACGCGCAAGGCTTAGCGACGCGATGTTTTTCTGGCGCAGCGACCTAGCGCATGAGTTCGGCCCTGAAAAGCTAAAAAATATCACCTATCTAAAGGAACTGGGCAGCACATACGATAAGAG
>CAUQJU010000174.1:0-3891 GCA_963518005.1 uncultured Campylobacter sp. | reverse complement strand
TCGTACTAGTGCGCGGCGGTCGTGTTAAGGACTTACCGGGCGTTAAATACCACATCGTACGCGGTGCCCTTGATACAGCCGGCGTTGCGAAAAGAACAGTTTCTCGCTCAAAATACGGCGCTAAACGTCCAAAACCTGGTCAAGCAGCAGCCGCAGCGGGTAAAAAGAAATAAAAATTTAGGTTCGCAGACCATGCCATTAGCGGCATAGGTTTGAGTAAAATTTATAAAATTTGAAGGAATAATCAAATGAGAAGAAGAAAAGCTCCCGTCAGGGAAGTAATGCCGGATCCAATTTACGGCAATAAGGTAATCACTAAATTTATTAACTCTCTTATGTACGATGGCAAAAAAAGCGTCGCTACCGAGATCATGTACGGCGCTATCAAAGCTATCGAGAAAAAAAGCGGCGACGTAAAAGGTATAGACGTATTTAACGATGCTATCGAAAACATTAAACCTCTTATGGAGGTTAAATCTCGTCGCGTCGGCGGTGCTACCTACCAAGTACCGGTAGAAGTTCGTCCGGCTCGCCAGCAAGCTCTTGCTATCCGCTGGATCATCGGTTTTGCTAGAAAAAGAAGCGAAAGAACGATGATAGACAAGCTAGCTAACGAGCTGCTTGATGCGGCAAATTCAAAAGGCGCGTCTTTCAAGAAGAAGGAAGACACCTACAAAATGGCAGAAGCTAACAAAGCGTTTGCTCACTACCGCTGGTAAGAGGAGGCTGGTATGGCAGATAGAAAAACCCCTTTACATATGGTTAGAAACATCGGTATCGCTGCTCACATCGATGCTGGTAAAACTACGACCAGCGAAAGAATTTTGTTCTTTACGGGTATGAGCCACAAGATCGGTGAGGTTCACGACGGCGCTGCTACGATGGACTGGATGGAACAAGAAAAAGAGCGCGGCATTACGATTACGTCTGCGGCGACAACTTGCTTTTGGAAAGATCACCAGATAAATTTGATCGACACTCCGGGCCACGTTGACTTTACTATCGAAGTTGAGCGTTCTATGCGCGTTCTTGACGGCGCCGTTTCGGTATTTTGCTCGGTCGGTGGCGTCCAGCCTCAGTCTGAGACCGTTTGGAGACAAGCAAATAAATATCACGTCCCAAGAATCGTTTTCGTAAATAAAATGGATAGAATCGGCGCAAATTTTTATAACGTCGAGTCTCAAATCAGAAACCGCCTAAAAGCAAATCCGGTGCCTATTCAAATTCCTATCGGCGCAGAGGATAACTTTAGAGGCGTAGTCGATTTGGTTAAAATGAAAGCTTACGTTTGGGAAGACGACAAGAAACCGACTGACTATAAAGAGATAGAAATCCCTGCAGAGGTAAAAGAAAAAGCTGAAGAGTACCGCGCGAAGCTAATTGAAGCGGTTTCTGAAACCGACGATAGCTTGATGGAGAAATTTTTCTCGGGCGAGGAGCTAAGCGAAGAGGAGATCAAAAAAGGTATTAAAGCAGGCTGCTTAAGAATGACCATAACTCCGATGCTTTGTGGAACGGCGTTTAAAAACAAAGGTATCCAGCCGTTGCTTGACGCGGTCGTAGCGTATTTGCCTGCTCCGGACGAGATCGAGGCGATCAAAGGCGTTTATGAAGACGGTAATGAAGTAACTGTAGAGAGCACCGATGATGGCGAATTTGCTGCTCTTGCGTTTAAGATCATGACTGACCCATTTGTCGGACAGCTTACTTTCATACGCGTTTATCGCGGTAGCCTTGAGAGCGGTAGCTATGCTTACAACACCGTTCAAGACAATAAAGAAAGAATCGGCCGTCTACTAAAAATGCACTCAAATAAACGCGAGGAAATTTCGATTCTTCACGCGGGCGAGATCGGCGCGGTCGTAGGTCTAAAAAATACCCTAACCGGCGATACGCTCGCGAGCGAAAAAGACAAGGTTATCCTTGAGAAGATGGACTTCCCTGAGCCGGTTATCAGCGTTGCCGTCGAGCCAAAAACTAAAGCCGACCAAGAAAAAATGGCTATCGCGCTTCAAAAACTAGCTCAAGAGGATCCAAGCTTTAGAGTAGGCACCGATGAAGAGAGCGGTCAAACTATCATCAGCGGTATGGGCGAACTTCACCTTGAGATCATCGTAGACAGAATGCTACGCGAATTTAAAGTCGATGCCGAAGTAGGTCAACCGCAAGTCGCATACCGCGAGACCATCCGCAAAACAGTCGAGCAAGAGTATAAATACGCTAAACAATCAGGCGGTCGCGGTCAGTACGGACACGTATTCTTGCGCCTTGAACCGCTACCTGCAGCTAGCGGATTTGAGTTCGTTAACGATATTAAAGGCGGCGTAGTTCCTAAAGAGTATATCCCGGCGGTTGAAAAAGGCTGCAAAGAGGCGCTGCAAAGCGGCGTGCTTGCCGGCTATCCGGTCGAGGACGTTAAGGTTACCCTATTTGACGGTAGCTACCATGAGGTCGACTCGTCTGAAATGGCGTTTAAACTAGCTGCTTCTATGGGCTTCAAAGAGGGTGCTAGAAAGGCGGGCGCGGTTATCCTTGAGCCTATGATGAAGGTTGAGGTTGAGACGCCTGAGGATTATATGGGCGATGTTATCGGCGACTTAAACAAACGTCGCGGTCAAGTAAACTCTATGGATGAGCGAAACGGAAGCAAGATCATCACGGCTTTCTGCCCGCTAGCCCAGATGTTTGGTTACTCTACTGACCTTCGCTCTATGACGCAAGGTCGCGCGACTTATTCTATGGAATTCGACCACTATGAGGAAGTTCCAAAGAACGTCAGCGAAGAGATTATCAAGAAAAGAAACGGCTAAGCCGAATTTGGCGGGGATGCGAGTCCTCGCCTTTAAATTTAATTTTTCATTTTGCTCATTGCGGCAAAAACAGTTTTTGTTTTACAAAATTTTGACACATTTTTATTTTTTGTCCTCATAGCTCAGCTGGATAGAGCGCAGAATTCCTAATTCTGAGGCCGTGAGTTCGAATCTCGCTGGGGACACCATTCCGCCTAAAATATACCCCCGATTTATGGACTTCCCTTAAGCCTTCAAAATACATATACAGCATATTTATGTAGTAATTTCACTTGTGTGTAGCTTAGAAAAATGAGCTATTGATACTACTAAATAGGGCTAAATTCTAGAATTTCTTAGTATGATTTCTAGCGTGACCAAACTATTCGCTTTTAAATAAACCATGTTAAACAAAATCGGCTAAAGAACCGATACGCTCTTTAAAAACTGACAAATACGGTAAAATTCTAGTCTTTTATTATATACGGCTTAAATTTTAGGCTCTAAAAAATCCATGAGATAGCTATAGGTGCGCATTTGCTTACTACCGTGCTTATACGGCTTAAATGGCAAATTTAGCAAGCCGGCAGCCTAGCAACATCTTTGTTTATTAGCCGCTAAAAAGCTCCGCAAAATATTTAAATGCGGCAAATCTATACATCAAGTTTCTAAAAATCAGGCTAAGCATTGCCAAAAAATTATTGGTAAATTTAACGCTGCTACGGCCGCAACATGAAACAAAAATTTTATTTATACACCTTGAACATTATTGTTTTTTGTAGCGATCGCTTAACTAAATTAAAAAACGCTTCCCTTCATTTTATAAAAATTATGGTATAATTGGCGATAGTTTTCTGTAAATAGAACACTAAAAACATCAAGTAATTTTATAAAGGAGTCCTTAATGGCAGTAACACAAGCCCAAGTAGCGCAGCTTTACGTTGCGTTATTTAACAGAGCCCCGGAAGGCGACGGCTTTAGAGCGTGGGTAGCCGCAGGTGCGACTAAAACGCAGGCTCAGATAGCCAACGAGATGCTGGCATCTCCGGCGACGGCGCCTTATTATGCTAGTCTAGGTATAGACATAAGCACAAACAGAGGC
>CAUQJU010000173.1:0-3894 GCA_963518005.1 uncultured Campylobacter sp. | reverse complement strand
GAGTCTACGATCTCCTCGTCAAACTCTATCACGCGGTTTTCGTAAATTTTGCCCAGCAGTCGCTCGTGCAGGCGGTTCTCGCGCTCAAACTCCAGCTGCGCTTGCAGACACTCCGCTTCGTCTATGAAAATAGGCTCCAGCGCGATCTTGTCGCCCTCTAGCACGCACTCGAATTTCTCCAGCGTAGAGCAGTCCACCTCGCTGCCGCCCAGCCTCACGACGTCCTTGTTGCGCATGAAGTAGCGGTTGGTAAGGTTGCCCATCAGCGCCTCGTACGCCGTACCGCCGATTGCGCGTTTAAGCAAAAATTCGTTTTGAAACGCCAGCACCAGCTCCACCTCGCACTCGCGCAGGATCTCTTCGTTAAGCTCGGTGTTTTCGCTCAGCAGCTTCGCCGACTCGTCGAGAAATAGGCTAATAGGCCTTTTTTGCTTCATCGTTACGCGCTTTAAAAGCTCGGGCAGGAAGCTGTTTAGCAGGAAGCTTAGCGCGCTTTTGTCGCAGCTTGCGGCATTAAATATCACGATCTTGCCACTATTTAGCAGCCCTGCGATACTCGCGTCGCCCGCAGCGCCGTCTCCGTCGCCGTTTAGCGAGTCGTCGTTCATGAGGCCAAGAAACGGCGACATCATCATCGAGTAGTTGCGAAAATCATCTCTCGTGCGCTCGTCGCCGATATCCTTGTAGCGGCTCGTCGCGTCCAAAAACTCGTCCGCGGTGGCCAAAAACGCGCGGTTTATCATTATCGTCTCGCGGGTAAAATTTAGCGTCGAGGAGTCGAGATTATCGCATATGAGGCTCAGCGCGTCTTTAAACTCGAGCATCTTTTCTAGATCTTGCGAGAGGCGCAGTATCGTTGCGACGTCAAATGTAAAATCCCGCGCGAGCGTGCGCACGTCGGCATAAAAGGCGTCCGTGTAGCAGTCGCTTAGCGGCGTGATTTTTTTAGCGAAAATTTTAAGCGCCTTTAGCACCTTAAAAAACTCCGTCGCGATGCTCGAGCCAAACTCCTCCCAAAACTTTTCTCTTGATTCCATCGGCTTTTTCACGCAGTTTTTAAAGTCTCGCGGCTTCATCGAGGCGATGAGATTTATCGGCGCGTCCAGCCTCGCGCCTACGCTCACGACGTCTTTTAGGCGGCCTGCTCTGCGCGCTAGAGCCTTGATTTTGGCGCTCTCGCCGCCTTTATAATCCACTGCAAACACCGCGTAGCCGTTTTGCATGCGGTCAAGTAAATTCGGATATATCATCGCCGTCGTCTTGCCGCTGCCCGTCTCTCCGATGATGGCTGCGTGCGTGAAGTCGCTAGGTATCAGCGCGCCTTTTTTCTCCGCGTTCTCCCGCGTTCTTGTAAATCCCATTATTTTTTGCATATTTTTCCTTATCGGGGGCGATTGTAACGAAATTTGGTTTAAAGATTTAAATTTAGTGGGGCGGCGAGCGGATTAAATTTTAGCTGCGAGCATGCAAAACCCGCACCGCAAAAATGATTGGCGTAAATCTAGCGTCAAATTTGAGCCGGTAAACGGGCTAAATTTACTCGGCTTTTTTGCAGACGGCGGCCGAGTGCGTGAGTAGATCGTGTAAATTTAGCGCGTCCTTGCGGAAAAAGCAGAGGCAAAGTCCGACGATGCTAACTCCCGCGAGCAAAAAGCAGACGTAGCGGAGCAAAACGCGTATGAAACCGAGCTTGCGGCCGCTGCGCAGGTCGATGAGGTAGATATTTTGCGAGCGGTAGCCCGGAGTCTGGGCTTTGATCGCAAAAAAGGCGCAGCAGATAAGACCGACTGCGAGATTTGCCGCAAATATCGCGGTTTGGTTGCGTAAAAAGTCGTCTTTGCCGCCCAAAAAAACATAGGTCGTGAGGTAATATATCGGCATGCCGATCAAAAAAAGATCGATTATAAAGGCCTTTGCTCGCGCGCCGATGCCGGCTAGCTGCGCTTTTTGTTTTGCCAAATTTACTCCTTTTTTGCTTTGTTTTGGGCGCTCGTTTTAGATTTTTGAGCGTCAGATTCGCTTGCTAGCGCCCAAATTTATACGCCTCTACTTTGTTGTAGCGATTTACGGCCTGCTTTTATGCGTCGCCGCTTTGGTGCGGTAAATTTAGGGCTCGTTTCTGCGCACCCGCCGCTTGCGCCGTCTTATCAGCCGACTTTGCTACGCCCATAAACTGAGCTTTGTTTGCCGCCGGATTAATTTATTTTTTTCGGCGCATTTTTTATGGTACCGCCGTCTTTGCTTGTTTTTGGCTACGCGGCCTTTTGAGACGATCGGTGGTTTCCGCCCAGCATGTTTTTGCTAGGCCTGCTTGCGATTGATTTATCGCCGGCTCCGTATCGTTGTCAAGCCGTAAATTGCCGAAACTATGCGCCGCTTTTAAAATCATAAATTTTAGGAAGCGCTTTTGCGGGCGTAAATTTACTCAAATCCAAATTTGACGGTCGCCGCTAAATGCACAAGACGGCAACGTAAATTTAACACCGCCCCAATCGCGACTTGCAAAAAACGCAACGGCGGGCTTCGTTTATCGTCAAATTTATTGCCCGAGATACCGCAAAAATCGGCTTGCCAAGCCAAATTTGATTTGCGATCGGTTTGCGTTCATTGATGTCCGCAAAATCCGTCCAAATTTGCGGGACTAATCAAATATAGCCGCCAAATTTAACAAATTTAGTTACCTCTGCTGCCAGGCTTTATCGCCTCGCTTCCCTTAGCGCAAAGAGGGCAGTTTGCGGGATCAAAAATCTCAAACTCAAAGTTTCCAAGCGCGAAAAACGGCTTGTCGGCGGGTAGTTTGGCGCTAGCTTTGGCGACGCTGCCCGCTAAATTTGCGACCTTGCAAAAGCCGCGATTAGCAAGCGCGGCAAACGCCACGACCTTGCCGCCTAGGCTCTCAATCACGCGCGCAGCCTCCATCGCCGAGCCGCCCGTGGTGATGATGTCTTCGCAGACGATAAATTTCTCGCCCTTTTTCACCTCAAAACCGCGTCGCAGGCTCATCACGCGCTCGACTCGCTCGGTAAAGATAAAGCGTTTTTTTGCCGCGCGAGCTAGCTCGTAGCCGGCCAAAATGCCGCCTAGAGCGGGCGAACAGACGCTGTCAAACTCTACGCCCGATTTTTCGATGACGGCGGCTAGTTCGCTCGCTAGCTTGCCCGCTAGCTGCGGGTCTTCGAGTACCTTGGCGCTTTGGAGGTAAAACTGCGAGTGGTTGCCGCTGCTAAGCAAAAAATGCCCCTGCAAAAACGCGCCCGCATCCTTGTAAATTTTCTCTAAATCCATCGTTTTTCCTTTGTAAAATTTGGGCGAATTTTACCCTAAGCGCGCTTAAGCTACTATTTCTTGGCTTCGCGGACCGCATAGGTTGTCTTAAACGGCGGCTTTGATTTTGGGTTTTGGGCGGATGAAGCGTATAGTTTGCTAATTTGCACCTTGCTGATAAAATAAATCTTGTCAAATTTATTCGGTTTCACCATCCCAACGGGGTAAATTTACACCTCATCCCATGACATAATCTCTTCTTCTGCAATACCGTTTCAAACCCCAACGGGGTAAATTTTACACGCAGCGCCCTAGCAAAGCTATCTCACCCTAGAAACTGGTTTCAAACCCCAACGGGGTAAATTTACACTAGAACCTGAAGATGTTCCCGATGATACGCTAATTGTTTCAAACCCCAACGGGGTAAATTTACACGCGTCGACGTAGTAAAAGCCGTTAGACTCAAACAAAGTTTCAAACCCCAACGGGGTAAATTTACACCACAACGACGCCGCCGATAGACGACTTCAGCTATTAGTTTCAAACCCCAGCGGGGTAAATTTACACATCTATTAATACTCAAGGAGGAAACAAACACGCCGAGTCTAAAACCCCCGCGGGGTAAATTGA
>CAUQJU010000172.1:0-3904 GCA_963518005.1 uncultured Campylobacter sp. | reverse complement strand
CTTTTTGACGCCGCATCAAAGTCGCAGAGCTTAACAAAGCTTGGCAGTTGGACGCTCAAATTTGAGCTATAGGCAAGCTTGGTACTAAGGTCTATCAGCCTTTTGTTTACTAGCGCTCCGTTTTTGAGTAGAAATTTGACCAAATTTATATCGTTTAGCTGCACAGCCTTAAAAAGCGGAGTGATACCGAGCAGATTTTCGTAGTTTACGTCCGCGCCGCTAGCTACCAGAAGCTTTACGTTATTTAAATTTTTAAGCGCGAAAAACAGCGGACTCTCAAAGCCGTAGTTTAAATTTACTCCCGCACGCAAAAACTCTCTTATCACGTCCTCGCTTTTTTCGTAAAGAAGCGCGGCGTTAAAGGCGTTTTGCAGCGAGCTTTGCGAGACTGAGCCCGAATATATCGCCTCGTTGATGCCGTATTTTGTAAAGGTCGGGTCGCTAACCTTTCTCGCAAACTCGTCCATATCGCCGTTTTGCAGAGTTGCGGCGGCAAATTTTAAAAACTCGTTTGCAACCTTTGAAGCGTAATAAATCGCGCTGCCTTCGTCTATTTTGAAATTTGATTTGTAGTAGTTTACCAGCAGCCCCAAGACGGCGTTGTAGTCTTTGTTAAAGTCCTTAAAAACCGTAAAATTACTTAAACTTTGATGTCCCCAGTAGCGAAGCCTGGCTCTATTTTGCGCTACGAGTTTTTCGTATTCGTCGGGGCTCTCTCGCTCTTTTGCGTAAATTTCAGGTGCATAGGAGGCTTTTAAAATCTTAAATTTAAACTCGTTTAAATTCTTAGTCGCTAAATTTCCGACGCAAGCAAGGCTTTCGGCGCGGATATTTTGCGCTACCGAGAGTAAAATTTGAGCCTCTTTTATCCCCAGGATAGAGTCGTTGCAGTTTGGCTCAAATTCTCCCGAAAATGTTAAATTTTGAGAGACAAACCGCTGCTTCTCAGCCAAAGCGTCATCGCAGCCAAAATCTGCAAAAACAAAAGAAAACGACAAAAATATCGGCAAAATAAATCTCATCGTATGCCTTAATATCTTTTAATTTTGATAATTCTACCAAAAAATAATTTGGTAAAAATAAATTTACCGCTCGTTAAAGCAAACGTCCGCAAACGCGGCTTTGAGCTTCTCGTAAAGCGGAGTAAAAGGCACGCCGTTTACGCGCACCTCGGCGATAGACGTGATGAAGTTCGTATCTCCGCTCCAGCGCGGCACTAGATGATAATGCACGTGCTCTGCGATGCCCGCACCCCCTGCTTTGCCCAGATTCATCCCGATATTTACGCCCGCCGCGTTTAGTTCGCGTTTTAAAATTTTCACGCCCTCGCGCACGTAGGCGCTCATCTGCGACCACGTCTGCTCGTCTAGGCTTTCGATATTATCGGTATGCGCGTAAGGTATCACCATAAAGTGCCCCGGCGTATACGGATAGAGATTCATGATCCCAAAACACCGCTTCGCGCGAAATAAAACGCCAGTCTCGGCATCTTTTTCGGGATGATTTATGACGTTGCAAAAGACGCAACCCTGCTCCTTTTTACCGAAATATTCGCTCCTCCACGGCGCGCAAATGTGATCCATCCTAGCCCTCCTTTACGGTTTTTACGGCTTTTGCCAAGTCCTCTTGCCTCATAAAATGCTCGCCTATCAAAAACGCGTCTGCTCCTTGAGCGTGAAGCTCTTTTAGCTGCGAATGCTCGTAGATACCGCTTTCGGCGACGATGATGCTTGCGTTTTTTATTTTAGAAAATAGCCTCTCGCAAAGGCTCATATCCATCTCAAACGTGCTTAAATTTCGGTGATTTACTCCAACTATCTTTGCGCGCGCGAAATTTGACTTTTCTACGTCCTCTTCGTCGTGCGTCTCCACTAGAGCCTCAAGCCCGAGCAAGCGCGCGTAATCAAGCAACCGCTTTAACTCGCCCGCGCTAAGAGCCTTTGCGATAAGCAGGATAAAATCAGCCCCGTAAACGAGCGCTTCTAAAATTTGATACTCGTCTACGATAAAATCCTTGCGAAGTAGCGGCAGCGAGCTTTCGCGTCTGATAGCGGCTAGATACTCTAAATTTCCTTTAAAAAAATGCGGCTCAGTTAAAACCGAGATGGCGTTTGCGCCGCCCTTTTCATACTCTTTGGCTATCTCTACGGGCGCGAAATTTTGCCTTATCAGCCCTTTGCTAGGGCTTGCTTTTTTGACCTCGGCGATGATGCGATACGGCTCGTCTGTGCTGCTTTTTAGCGCTTTTACCGCGTCTTTTATCTCGCGAGGATTTTTTGCCGCGAGCTCTTGCAGTTTTTCAAAAGGCGTTTGCGATTTTCGCAGCGCCAAGTCCTCTTTCGTACGTTTGATTATCTGATCTAGTATCATTTTTTACCCTTTTTTAGGCACTCTTAGATAGCGTTTATATGCTCCTTGCCCTCGGGCGAATTTACAAATTCCTCGTTATGAAGAGTTTGCTGCATTATCTCGTCGGCCTTTTTGCACTCGCCTAGCTTATAGTATCCCCATGCTAGCGAGTCTAGATAAAACACCGATCCCGGCTCTAGCTCGAGGGCTCTATTTACCAGATCTATGCCCTTTTTCGCATCTATATCGTGGTCGATGAGTAGGTAACCGTAGTAGTTTAGATATAGCGCGTTATTTAGCTTTACGGCCGATTTTTCAAAGTTATTTACGACTTGCTTTAGACTATCTTTATCTATCTTTTTGGTTTGTTTGTTTGTGTCTCTTTCGTATTGATATATCGCCATTTTGGCTTGGTATTCGAGATTAAAGCTCTTATCGAAAGCATCCTGTGCCTTTTTATAAGCCTTAGCAAAATCCCCCGTTGCGGCGTAAAGATCCATCAGAGCATCGTCGTTGTAGGAGTATTTTTGTAAAAATTTGATCGCAGCGTCGTAGTTTTTTTGATAGACGTAGACGCCAAGCGCTTTTTCGAGATAGTTTTTTTCTCTCGTCGCTTCATAAAGCCCCTCATAAACATCGATCATATCGGAGTAGCGGCCGTCTTGCGCATAGATATCTACTAGCGCCGTGCAGGTCTCGACCTCGCAGCCGTCTATACGGCGCGAGCTCTCTAGGTACCTGATCGCCTCTTTTTTATCGTTCATTTTATTGTACAAAAGATCGACTATTCGCAGTAGATTTTCCACGCTTCTATCTAACTCGTATGCGCGCTCTAGCTCGCTTAGAGCGGCTTTGTTGTCGTTTTGCATCGAGTAGACGGCAGAGAGCATGACGTGGTTTTTGGAGATGTCTTCTTTTTGAACGAGCTCTTTCATTATCTTTGCGGCTTCGTCGAGTTTGTTTTCGCTCATCAAATTTGCGCCCTGTATGCGAAGCACGTCCACGTCGTCTTTTAGTACCTTTTGGCTGAGCGCTAAAATGCTTTTAAAATTTACGTTTTTAGAAAAAAACGCGAGCCTGAGTGCCTCTTTTAGATAGTCAGTGTTTTTAGTTTTTTCGTAAAGCTGCTCGTAAAGCTCGGTCGCCTCGTCGTGATTAGCGTTTTCAACCGCTAAAAGCGCCTTGATAACGTATAAATTCTCGTCAAAACCATCTTTGGCGGTAGCAAAACAAACAATCAAGGCCGTCAATATAAATTTTAAAATCGCCTTATTCCTGCGCATTCTTTCTCCAATTCATTGATTTTATCCTTAAAATAGTCCCAAAACGGAAAGGTGCGGCACTGGCTCGGACGAAAGTCGTAAACCGAGCAGTTTTTTGCCGTTTCGTCAAAAAATACGCACGCAAATCCGCCCTCATAGGGCTTTTCTTTGAGGCTAAATTTGTATCCGAATTTATCTAAAAATCGCAACCTAAACTCGGCCTCGCTTATTTTTAAATGTTCCGCTAGCGCCGAAATTTCAGCCGAGCTTATCCATATATAGCCGCTTTCTCC
>CAUQJU010000171.1:0-3905 GCA_963518005.1 uncultured Campylobacter sp. | reverse complement strand
CCCCAACTCCCGAGCAAAAAAAAACTAGCGTCCCCTAAAAAAAACACACAAACACCGACCAAAAAACACACGACGCTAAAGCCTCTAAGCAAGACCAAAAAGAGGGCGACTTCGGATTTGCCGTGAAGCAAATTTTAGTAGAGGGCGGCGAGGTAGATTTTTCGGATGCGTCGCTATTTATGCCTTTTGCTACGAGGATAGCTAAGCTTGAGGGCGTGCTATTTGAAGTAGATCAAAAACGCCCTACGATGGGTACTTTTGAAGGCGTGGTCGGCAAGAGCGGATTTAGCAAGATCGGGCTAAAGCTACTGCCTTTTGATCCCAAAAAAAGTACCGAGATAAAACTAGGTTTTAAAGATATAGATCTAAAAGACGTGACGCCGTATAGCGGGCAGTTTTTGGGCTATAAGATAGAAAAAGGCAAGCTAAATTTGACCCTAAACTACGAGGTTGCGGACTCTAAGCTAAAGGGCAGCAATATAGTAAATCTAGACACGCTAACTCTGGGCGAAAAGGTCGAGTCTAAAGACGCGGTAGATCTGCCTTTATCGCTTGCTATCTCGATACTAAGCGATCAAAACAATCAGATAAATATCGACCTGCCGGTGGAGGGCGACCTAAACGACCCTGATTTTAAATACGGCGGCATCGTCTGGGCTGCGGTAAAAAAGCTCTTTGCCGATATCACGCTGGCCCCGTTTAGATTTTTAGGAAATGCGCTGGGGCTAGGCAGCGAGGATCTAAGCACGATCGACTTTATGGCCGCTAGCAACGAGCTCATAGTCTCCGAGCAGGCTAAGATAGGCGACTTTATCAAGCTAACGAGCGCAAAGCCTAAGATGAAGCTAAGCATAACGCCCGTATATGCGGACGTCGATGAAGAGGCGTTTAAAAACGAAAAACTAAACGCTAAGATCGCTCAAACTATGGCGCAAACGGGCAAAGACTATGCGGGCGCCTTGGCCATCCTAGCTCCGGGCGTCAAAGACGGCGACGAAAAAGCGCAACGAGAAGCGGCGCTAAAGGGTATCGAAGTAGAAAAAGAAAGGCTAATAAAGCTAGCTAACTCGCGCGCGCAGGTAGTAAAAGACGCGCTGATTAAAGCGGGCTTAGATCAAAACAGGATCGAGATCAAAAAACCGGAAAAAACGGACGCTAAGCAAGGAGAATATGCAAGCGTGATGATGGGAGCGACGCAGTAAGTTTGCGCTAGGGTTTTTGTATTACCGCGCTAGTTTGCGACTTGCGGTAGAGCTTTTGCGTAGTTTTGCTTTAGCGCGCTTGCGGATGTTTTGCCGGACTGTGGGCTTAAGGCATGACGTAGGAGAGAAATTTACCAAAGCTTTGTCTCGCGCAGACTTGCTCGGCTCATCTGCGCCTTGTTTGTTGGCGGTGCTAGCTTTAGCTTTGCCCGCTTGGCTTGCCACGGGCAAGACATAGCTTTGCGTTAAATTTGACGTACGCAGCCGTAAAACCCGCCTAATTTTATATTTTTAAAAGCCGTGAACGAGGCGAAAAATGCTTCGTTGCCGCTTTTTGCTCGAAATTAAAACTAAAATTTTAGATTTACTTGCCCTGCTAGTATCCAAAAAAAGCCAAACGCAGCCCGCTTTACGGCCTAAACGCGTTTGTCGTCCGCACTTTTACGTGCGGTTTTTAAATTTAGCCGCCCGTGCAAAACTGCAGCCTAAAATCTAAAATTTACGACTATAAGTCTGAGATGCCGCCAAATTTACCCAAGCCTACTAAAAGCGCTAAAGAAGGCTGCTTACTTCCTACGCAAAATCTAGCGCTTTAAGCTTTAGTGCTACGTAAAAATCTCAAATTTAACCACAAAATCTACGAATTTAAGTTTTAGTTCGGTAAAATTGGGCAAAAATTTCACAAAGGCAAATCGTTATGAGAGGTTACAAAATCTTTTCGGGCACCGCAAACGTAGAGTTTTCAAAGAAAATTTCGCATTATTTATCGCTTCCGCTTAGCGAAGCTACGATCAAACGCTTTAGCGACGGCGAGATCAGCGTGCAGATCGGCGAGAGCGTGCGTGGCAAGGATATTTTTATCATCCAGCCTACCTGCGCGCCTGCAAACGTAAATTTGATGGAGCTTTTGATCCTAACCGACGCGCTTAAGCGCAGCTCGGCTAGCTCGATAACGGCTGTGGTGCCGTATTTTGGCTACGCGCGCCAAGACCGCAAAGCCGCTCCCCGCGTGCCTATCACGGCAAAGCTCGTGGCAAATATGATGCAAACGGCGGGTATCGATCGCGTCGTTACGATCGACCTTCATGCGGGTCAAATTCAGGGTTTTTTTGATATCCCCGTCGATAACCTCTACGGTTCGATCATCTTTAACGACCACATCAAAAATAAAAATCTCAAAAATCCTATCATCGCTAGCCCCGATATCGGCGGCGTCGCGCGCGCTAGAAGCGTCGCAAAAGCCCTAAATCTCGACATCGTCATCGTCGATAAACGCCGCGAAAAAGCCAACGAAAGCGAAGTAATGAACGTGATCGGCGACGTAGCAGGCAAGGACGTGATACTAGTCGATGATATGATCGACACGGGCGGCACGATAGTAAAGGCGGCAAAAGTCTTTAAAGAGCGCGGCGCAACCTCGGTAATAGCCTGCTGCACGCATGCGGTGCTCTCGGGTAAAGCCTACGAAAACCTAGCAGACGGCGCGCTGGATGAGCTAGTAGTAACCGACACGATACCGCTACGCGAGGAAAATGAAAAGATAAAAGTGCTTAGCGTCGCTCCGATTTTTGGCGAAGTGATCAGGCGCGTGTATCATAACGAAAGCGTAAATTCGTTATTTGACTGATTTTAGGCGGCGCTTTGGTCGCCGGTTTTGATTAAATTTACCCCTTGACGGCGCACGCGACGAGTCTGCGCCGTTTAAATTTTACATATCCTTTGAAACATCAAATTTAACTCTCGATTTACAACCCGAAAAATTTAAATAAATTTTGGTTTATGCCGTAAAGATGCGGGTCATGCCGATCAAATTTGACTGCGTAAAATTTACTCAAAAAAAGACCAAAATTAAACGTAACTTTACACGTTTTTTTCACGGAGTGAAAAGTGAAATAATTGATATTATTTTGGTTAATTTTGTAATCTTAAATTTAATCACTAAAGCCCTTAAAATCGGCATTTATCGCTAAAGTAGAACTTAAATTTATATAGCTTTAAATTTGGGGAAATTTTGAAATAAAACTTAATGATAAAGGCAAAATTTAAAAGTTATTCACATGTGGCACGGCGGTAAAATTTGAAGAGAAAATTAAAAAAACGAGCCCGAAGCCAGGCTCGCAAAAAGCCTCAGTGCTCGCCTTTGTGTAGGAAATAAAGCCCTAAGCAAAGCGCCAAAATCGAGGCGGCAAGATAAGTCATCTCAAGCGGCGTGGTGAAATTTGCGTGCAAAACGCGCTGGAAAAAGTTAACGATAAGAACCATGATGATGACTTTGCCCAGTTTGTCTTTGAGCTCGTCAAGCGAGTGCACCTCGAGGACTTTGCTCTGCTTGGACTTCTTAAGCTCCTCGATTTCGGAGATAAATAGCTCGTAAATGCCGAAGCTAAAGATATAAAGCACGAGCGCCATGAGATAAAGGTCGATCGCGCCCACGATCCCGCCGACGACGTCGGAGTGGAAGTTTTCGGGGTGAAAATCGCCGAAAAAGTAGTGATAGACATTGATGAAAACCTTGCCTACGTCGTAGCTTGCTATGATAAACAGTACGATGGCTCCAAGCAAACCGAATACTACCGGAAATAGCGTGAAGGCGTTGCTAAAGAGGAGAGTTTTTTCAAAAATTTTGCGCATTGATATCCTTTGTTAAAAAATAAAACGCGTAGTTTATAGTATTTTTCTTAAGGCGGGTTTATGCTGAGTAAA
>CAUQJU010000170.1:0-3926 GCA_963518005.1 uncultured Campylobacter sp. | reverse complement strand
GCTATATACTGCAAGAAACCGAGCATATAAACGGCGCGCCAAACGGCTCGGTTTTGTTTGAGTACGGCAAAGACGGGCTAATCCGCAAAAAATACCAAGACAGCGCCGTTTATCTCTACGAATACGAATTTGACGGCGAAAATTTAGTCGCGACGGCCAAAGAGCAGCACGTGGAGGATAGATTTTACCCCCGCACGGAGAAAATCACTTACGGCAAGGACGGCAAAATGATCGCTAGGGCGACGTATTCGGGCGGGACGCTAGTGACGGACGATAGCTACGTCTACGACGAAAAGGGCGTTTTAACGCGGATAGAAAATAATATGGAGCCGCGCCACGGCATAGAGATAAGCTTCGAGCGCAAGCCAAACGGCGAATACGAAAAAATCACGCAAGCCCCAAACTCAAAATGGGTTTATTACTACGCCGCAAACGGCGACGAGATGGAGTATACGTCGGTAAATTACTTCGGCTCCGAGGCAAAAATCTGGCAAATTTTGCAGTTTAAAGACATAAGCAGGGACGAGCGGGGAAATTTGACGCATAAAACCTCGGTCAAATTTAAGCCTGCGGACAAATACTACGAAAACGGCGACATAACGGAAATCGGCCTATATAAAAAGCTAGAAATCAGCTATGAATATTACGAATAAAAACGCCTAGCTAAGGCAAATTTGCTTAAATTTACGCCCGCTTGCTCGCGCTTAGCCTGACGTCTACCCGGCGCTCGCGGTTTTTGGCGCGGCGGCCTGCGCTAAAATTTACGCTTGACGCGTCGCCGCCCGTAAAATGCCGCCTAATTTGGTTAAATTTGCAATCCTGACGGCAAAGGCTAGCTAGCTTGATAAAGTCTTGCGTCGCCGTTAAACCGCTATAACTAGGCGGCGCTTGTTTTTGTATTTAGGCCGTTTTGCCGCTAAATTTAGCAAGGCTTAAATCCCCGAGTGCAAGCAGATTGCTTTATCTGGCCTTAAATTTACCCGTGCCGACCGCTAGGTGTCGAGTTTTGATTGTTTATTTAGCTTCTTTTGGATAAAATCGCCCAAATTTAATCTTAAGGTAAATCATGGAACAAGCAAAAGTCTGGAAATTCGGCGACAATATCGACACCGACATCATCATAGCCGCGCGCTATCTAAATCCCTCGGACGAAAAAATCTTAGCCACTCACATCATGGAGGATGCCGATCCTGAATTTAGCAAAAAAATATCCGTCGGCGACGTCATCGTAGCTGGCGAAAATTTCGGTTGCGGCAGCTCGCGCGAGCATGCTCCTTTGGCGCTAAAGGCCGCGGGTATCGGCGCCGTGATAGCCAAGAGCTTTGCTAGGATTTTTTATAGAAACAGCTTTAACACTGGGCTTTTGATACTGGAAATCAAAGAAACAGACGAGATAAACGCAGGCGACGAGCTAAAAATCGACGTGGATAACGGTGCGGTCGTAAATTTAACGAGCGGCAAAGAGTATAAATTTAGCCCGATACCGCCGTTTATGCAAGAGCTTTTAAAAAGCGGCGGCCTCATAGAATACGCGAAAACAAGGATATAAAATGGCTAAAATTTATAACATAGCGGTGATAAAAGGCGACGGCATCGGTCCTGAGATAGTGGATGAGGCGATAAAGGCGCTGGATGCGGCTAGTGCGGAGTTTGGTTTCGAGCTTAGCTATAACTATTACCTGATGGGCGGTGCGGCGATCGACGTGTTCGGCGAGCCTTTGCCTAGCGAGACGCTAAATGGTGCGCTAAACTCGGACGCGGTGCTTTTTGGCGCCATAGGCGGGCCTAAATGGGACGGCTTACCGCGCCATCTGCGCCCTGAAAGCGGGCTTTTGAAGCTTCGAAAAGGGCTTGGCGCGTATGCGAATTTGCGCCCCGCGATGATATTTGCTGAGCTAGTCGACGCTAGCACGCTAAAGCCGTCAGTCCTTCAGGGCGTCGATTTTATCGTGGTTAGAGAGCTAACGGGCGGGATATATTTCGGTCAGCCGCGCGAGAAAAAAGAAAACAGCGCCTACAACACGATGACCTACACGAGCGAGGAGATCGAGCGCATCGCAAAGGTCGGATTTGAAACCGCGATGAAGCGCAAAAAACGCGTCTGCATGGTCGATAAGGCAAACGTACTAGAGACAAGTCAGCTGTGGCGCGAGGTCACGAGCGAGGTCGCAAAGAGCTATCCGGAGGTAAATTTGGAGTTTATGTACGTCGATAACGCGGCGATGCAGCTGGTGCGAGCGCCTAGTAAATTCGACGTGATTTTGACGGAAAATCTCTTCGGCGATATCCTAAGCGACGAGGCTAGCATGGTGTGCGGCTCGATCGGTCTGCTACCAAGCGCTAGCATCGGCGGCAAGGTAGGCATCTACGAGCCTATCCATGGTAGCGCGCCCGATATCGCGGGGCAGGGCATCGCAAACCCGGTCGCTACTATACTAAGCGCAGCGATGATGCTTAGGTATTCATTTGGCGAAAACGCGGCCGCGCAAGCGATCGAAAACGCCGTAAAAGCCGCACTTGCGCAAGGATACAGGACGAAGGATATAGCGCAATTTGACGCTAAAGAAATTTGCACTACGAGCGAAATGGGCAGTATCGTAGCCTCGCTCGTAAAAAAAGCGTAAAGATGAAAGATACGATTACCGAGGCCCTAATCTACGAGGCTCAAGGGCTAAAAGACGACGCGCTGATAGTTTATAGAAATATCCTAAAGCGCGAGCCTGCAAACGCCGCCGCGATCGCCGCGATAAGGCGTCTAAGCGGCCTTAGCAGGAAAAAAACGGGCGTGAACGAGCATATGCGCGATTTTTTCGTCAAGATGAAAACGGACGAAGAAATAACCGAATTTAAAAGGTGGCTGATAAAACTATGAAACTAGAAGAAATAGCGAAAATGGCGATAGACGAGGTGGCGATGGAGCTAGAGCGAATGGACGCCGCGCGCGAAAAACAGGACGTACCGCAAGAGACAAACGAGACTAAAGACGGGATAAAATTAACAAATACGCCCGTATCAAGCGGCGACGTAAATTTAACCAATGCCGCGGGCCTTGCAAATTTAGTCGGCGAGATAAGCGTAACGGAAGAGGCTAGCGAGTTTGAGGCGGCTTTGGATAGTGCGGTAAATTCGCAAAAAACGGCGGCGAAATTTGACGCCGTCCAGGAGTCCGACCTGACCGCCGCCCCGCAAAAAGCCTTTGAGGTCGAGGTTGCGAATTTTACGGGCGAGGAGATATTTCTAAAAAACTTAAAAGAGCGCGTTTTGGTGCTTTTTGAGGGGCTAAACGCGACTAGCGAGGAAAATCTAAAAGACAGACTCTCGCTCACGCTTAAATTTTTAGAATTCGTGCTGGCAAATGTCGAAAATCGGCTCGAAAATTTGCAAAAATAAAAATCTAAAATGGCTGCGAGATTTTCTAGCGCCGCACACTAAGCGCGCATATATCGTCGGCGGCTGTGTTCGCGATGCGATGCTCGGTAAAAAAATCTCCGACTTTGACGTTGAAATTTACGGTATCGACCCGGCTAAATTTGACGCTCTGATGGCGCAAATCGGCGCTTGCGGCGTGGGCAAAAACTACTTCGTTTATAAATTTAAAAACTTCGACCTTTCTTTACCGCGAACCGAAAACAAAACGGGCGAGGGACACAAAGCGTTTGAGGTTACGTATACGGACGACGAACGCGCGGCGTCTTTGCGCCGAGACTTTACCGTAAACGCGATGATGATAAATGTCTTTGACGGCTCGTTTTTGGACTTTTACGGCGGACAGCGCGACCTAAAGCGCGGTATCTTGCGCCATATCGACGATGAAAAATTCGCCGAAGATAGCCTGCGCGTACTGCGTGCGGTGCAGTTTAGCGCGCGGCTAAATTTCCGTATCGCGCGCGCGAGTTTGCGGCTGATGAAGCGCCTAAGTATCAGAG
>CAUQJU010000169.1:0-3967 GCA_963518005.1 uncultured Campylobacter sp. | reverse complement strand
GATAGGTAGATTTCGCTGCTTGCACGCGTCCACTACGGCTTTGATATTCTTTTTGGAGCCGATGTTGCCCGGGTTTATTCGGATAGCGTCGACGAACTCGCTAACGATCACGGCGTAGTTGTGGTTAAAGTGAATATCGGCGACGACGGGCAGCGGGCTAGCCTTCACGACCTCGCGTAGCGCAGCGGTATCCTCTTTGTCAAACACCGCGCAGCGCACGATATCGCAGCCGGCAAAATAAAGCCGCTGTATCTGCTCTAGCGTGCCTTTTACGTCTTTTGTTTTGCTAAACGTCATCGACTGCACCGATATTGGCGCGTCTCCGCCTATTTTTACGTCCCTGATTTTGATCTGTTTCGTGGGGTATCTTTGCAAATTTAGCCTTTAAATTTTTAGCCAATTATAAAAAATTTTCTCTTTAAATAGGCTCAAAACTCTGCGCGGAGTTTAAATTTAGCTAAAAAGAACAAAAACGAAAATAGATTTTTGGATACATAAGTTTAGCGCGGACAAGACGCTAGCGATAAAACCTACGGCCGTCAAGCTTAAATTTAAAACCGAATTTAAACGACAAAGATAAATTTAGGCGCCAAAACGCAAGAGGCAACGCCATGAAGCTAGGTTAGGCAACTTAAATTTAAGATAGGCGCTATCAGCCGAGTAAATTTAATAACAAAGCAATAAGGTAAGCTAACGCCCGAAAATTTCCCTCTCGCAGCGCCTAACCAGCTTGCCGCTAAACATCCAAACGGGAAATATATAATGCTCGCTTGAATCTTTTTTTTTAAACCCGAATTTTAGCGTTCTTGCCGCAGCGTTTGCGACCTTGGCGGAGTTATCCTTTGTTAGCTGCTCTATAAGCTTTAAATCATACTCGTAAAGCGTGCCTAGTCCGCAAATGCCGACCTGCCTAAAATCGGCCTTTTTATGCGCAAGCGCTGCGATGAAATATTTTGCCGCTCGCAGATCGGGCAGATGCCTCATACATATAGCCTCAAGCGCGCGAAGAGCCTCTAAATGCGGCTTGTCGCTAGGATTTTTGTCGATAAAATCAAATAATATTCGTAAAAACGCGGGATGACCTAGCGCGCTAACGCAATCTCGCCTTTTGTTTTGCGAGAACGCCTGCGAATTTATGCGGCGCAGCGCCTCAAACTGTGCCTTTTCGTCGTCTCCCGCAAGCGCGGCCGCGTAGTTCTCAAACAGCGGCGAAAGCTCTAACGGCACGCCGTCTAAAAAGCGCTTTTGCGTATCCTCGTCAAGCCTTAAAACAAAGCCTTTTAGCAGTAGCTCGTCTAGCATTTTGGGCTTTATTTTTGGCTTTTGCGGCCTTGCGGGTGCATAGTCGCTCTGCTGGCCGCTAATCTCCCGCAACCTCTCGCACAGGGCTTTTAGCGCGCCCAAATCCTTTGAATAAACGCAAAACATACCAGCCTCGCAGTCGTATTTTAGGCCTTTTATATCGTGCTTTTTGGCTAAGCTTTTGGCTAAACTTTGCAAATCGTATCCGCCGCAGCCGTTTTTAAAATACGCGTCAAAGTAGTGAAAATCAGACGTTACCGCGGCATGCGAGCCGTCGCTATGCTCCACCGCCCGACAAGGGAAAAACTCGTTCATTTGCGTCCTTTGTAAAAATTTAAACGAAGTATAGCCAAATAAATTCGTATTTTAAATTTAGTCTCAAAGGGATAAGGCGCAAAATTTAGACGTAAGCTTGACTGGCAGTTTAAAATTTTAAAACGGGAGCTATCATATAGATAATGACCGATAAAATTTTAAGACAACGAAGTATAGCGATGGAGGAGAACGCGCAAAAAATAAGGCGCGACAATTTTTGCTTTACTTCGCGTCTTGCGCTCGTAACGCTCTGCTTGCAGTAGCGAACGCAGTGAAGCTAAACTCCGCTACGAGGAGGCGAGGTAAATTTCTACTTCGCTACGCTCGTAGCTGCTAGCAGAAGATTTTTAAGCGTAGGCTAGTTTTAAATTTGAGTTAAAGAATGCAAGAGCGGCAGTATCGCGAGATGGATTTAAATGTCGTGCAGAAATTTTAAGTCGAGATAAGGCATATAGCCTATCGCAGACTTAAAATTTCAAACTCATTTAAAGACGCTCGTGAGACAACGCACAAAAGTCAAGTATTCAAGTCAGGATAATCCCACGCATTATACTCATCGCTCGGATTATCATTCTCTGCGCCCTTGCAGCACAGCCACTCTAGCCCGCCGCGTCTCTCCATCACGACCTCTTCATCAAGGCCTGCGCTCTTGCTACCGTTTACCCTGGCATTGACGCACGCCCAGTGATAGCGGTAGACGAGATCAAGAGCCTGCAAAATTTCATCCGTGCCGCGCATTTTCACGCGCTCCGAGAAATCGCCGCTAAAGGTCTTCATTACAAAATTGCAATCGCATATATCCTTTGGGAAGTCCAGCTCTTTTACTAGCCCCATAGCCCAAAGCAGCGCCCACAGCGACTCGTATTTCCAACCCATATTTACGGCCTCGTCGTAGCTCGCCTCGCCCTCTATGACGCGGCGCTCCATGCGCGTTAGCTTGTCTATGCACCCGAAGCGGTTATCTAGAAAGTCCTTCGTGCCCTGCTTATCTTCGTCCGTTAGCTCGCCGTTATCTCTGATCGTACAAGCACACATTATCGCGGCAAACGAGCAGATCGCGCGGGCGATAACCTCGTCCTTTTCTCGCGGCGCGACCTCGTCCGTCTCGTATCGTAGCGGCAAATGGTCTATAAAAGGCACGCCTTGCGATTTTAAAATTTCGATGCTTATATCCTTGCGCTCCTGCGCGGTCTTGCCGATCTTTGCGGCGTTTGCGCTTCTTTTTCGCGCGCTATCAGCCCCTTTTTTAAAAAAGTTAAAAACACCCACGCCTTCTCCTTTAAATTTACATAAATTTATGCGGGTATTTTAGTACAAAAATGCCCAATTTTCTCTTACGGTTACGCTTGGCTCGCCAAATTTGACGAGCTAAAAAGCAAAAGCAAATTTAAAATCAACGCTTGCTAGTCTGCAGAATGTAGAAAATAAAATTTAGCGACTTTCAGAGTTCCGCCAGTGTGGTGTTTAGCGTAAAAAGTAGATTTTAAAATTAGTATTTGTGCAGGGTAGAAAAAGAAGATAAATTTACGGCAAAACCGTAAATTTAGAGATAAAAAACGGCCGCGAGCGGCGAGTCGCCTAAAAATATAAATAGGCGTACCGCTCGCTAAAATCTGCAAATTTTACTTAGCTGAGCAGCTTTTGCAGCACTCCAAAATCCTGCGAGCCGCATTTGAGGCTACGATTAGCCCCGCAGCAGACATTATTATATCTTTTAACACCAGTCGTCCAGCGCCCGATAGATACGGGAAGCCGTGATTAGGACTTTCAGTGATGCCCAGCGCCGGATTGCCTAGATTTGGCACCCAAGTCTCAGGCGTCGTTATCAAAAAGCTAAGCGTTACGATAGACATGCCAAACGTCAGCAGCCCGCCGATAAGCCCTAGTTTAGGGAACCAGATGCCAAGCAGCACGAGCGTACCGATAGTGCAGATCATCGCGCCGATCAGATACGAAACCGCATAAGTACCGTTTTGTTTATGCCACTCGATGTTTTTAGGCACGACCAAGCCTTCCGGGTTTTTATGTAGGTTGTACTCGGCGACCATTTTGCCCTTGCCGTTATCTACGATATCTTTTTTGCTATACATGTAGCTAAAAAACGGGCTGTTGGTTACAAACGGCACGATGCCGTCGGCCTCGTATTGCACGACTTTGAGTCCGCCTATCCACGCCATCACGATGAAAATCGCGACGCTAACGTAGTTTAAGAAATATTTTTGCGAGCCTGCTAGGGCTTGTAAAAATTTTTGCATTAAGTTCCTTTAAGATAATCTTTATAATTTTAACTAGACTGTATGTTTAAAGCTAGATAAAATTATAACGCGATTATAATTAAATAGTATAAAAA
>CAUQJU010000168.1:0-3967 GCA_963518005.1 uncultured Campylobacter sp. | reverse complement strand
TTTTTGCCGGGAACAGACGCATAAAAAACCGCAAATCAGCATCTGATTTTATCTAAAACTTAGACCAAATCTAGTTTCAATCGCATCCGAGCCGACTTGCTTGCAAAAACTGCTTTTTCGAGCTCTTAGCCTTTGCTTCTTGCAAAAGGGGCGCGCTTATGATTTGATTAAATTTAACGCGATTACGCCTTGCCGCGTTAAATTTTACGCCTTTTTCCTATCTTTAGCCAGCAAAAATATGCACGAGATAATGAGTGTAAAGCCCGCAAAATCAAGAAACACAAACTCCGTCCCCAGCCAAAAATAGGCAAACGCCGCCGCGCTAACGGGCTCGATGCACGCGATCATGCTCGCCCTGCTCGCGCCTATTATCTTTAGTCCCGTCATGTAAAAACTAAACGCACATATCGTGCCAAGTACCACTACTGCGGCAAGCGCCGCAAAGCCCTGCGCGTCGCTCACGCCGCCAAGCTGCCAAACCCGCGTATAAAGCGCGAGCGCGCCGCCGCCGATGACCATGCCCCAGCCTAAATTTAACGCGACGGGGTATTTTTGATTTAGCTTCGTTGGGATGAGACTATAAATCACGACGCCAAGCGCGCTAATCAGGCACCAAACCAGCGCCTCCGCGCTGATAACCAGCGAGCCAAGATCGCCGTGGGTGGCGAGCAGCACGACGCCCAGCACCGCGAAAATGAGCGCGATGAGCTCGACCTTTTTAGGTGCGCGCCGCTCCAGAAAGCAAACTACGGCAAGGATGAGCGCGGGCGCGGAGTACTGGATCACGGTCGCGACGGCGGCGTTTGAGAGCTCGACACCGCAAAAGTACGAATACTGCGTCATCATAAGCCCAAAAAACGCGTAGATGAGCAGCTGCGGCAACAGCGCGCGATCTTTTAGCGGTGCGAGGGCTAGGCGCGGCGAACGCGCTAAATAATACGCCACCATCGCAAGCCCGGCGAGGCCTAGGCGGTAGGGCACGAGCCAGTCGGCGCTGACGCCCTTTTGTGTGAACAGATACTGCCCGCAAACACTGCTAAAGCCCCATAATGCGCCGCCAAGAAGCGTGATGAAAACGCCGAAAAATTCGCTCTGTGATCTCATTTGCCGCCTTAAATTTAAAGCCAAAGTATACAAGCTTATGCCTTAAGCTGGGGTTAAATTTGGGAGTTTAGGATAATCCGTATATAGTTTAAAAGCTATTAGAAACTAACTTTGGTAGCATATAAAATAGCATTTGCATTAAATATTGCAAAATTATAGTACAATTAACAATATTTATTAAAAATAGGAGTTAATTATGGAGGATAAAATAAATGATCTACTTAACAAAATGTCAAATGGGAATATAGTACTATTTGTAGGTGCTGGTTTTTCTGTTGGCGCAAAAACCCTTGATGACAAAGTAGCAGATATGCCGAATACAAAAAAGCTAACACAGGCAATCCGAGATGTAGGAGGTTTTACAGAGAGCGAAGAAGGCGATTTAAAAGATACCATGGATTATTTTTTACAAGTAAAATGCCAAAATAATAGAAATATGCTACAAGATTTAATTAAAAGACTAAGAAATATATTTGAAACACAAGAACCGCTTGAATATCATAAGAATATTTTAAGGCTTCCATGGAAGAGAATCTGGACGACAAACTACGATGATTTAGTAGAAACTGCAGCTAAATCTATAGGTAAAAGAGTTGAAACCGCAACGTTAAACAGTAAGCTTGAAGATGATGAATTGTATTGCGTTCATATCAATGGTTTTATAAAAAATTTAAACGAAGAAACCATAGATAAGGATTTTAAAATAAGCGGCTCGTCATATATTGCCTCTACCGATGTGTTTAGTAAATCCGCATGCGAATATCATTTTAAAAATGATCTTGAATACGCTAGCGCGATTATTTTTATTGGATACTCTTTATATGATATAGAAATAGAAAAAATATTATACAAGAATCCAAATTTTAAAGACAAGACCTACTTTGTTCAAAGTCAAAAAACAGGCGATACAAAATTCGAGGATTTTCGTTTCAATAAATACGGACAAATTTTAAGAATCGGAGTAGAAGGTTTTAGTGATATAATAAAAGAAAATATCAGTAAGCTAATTGAACCAGCAAAAGAATTTTATACAAAATCCCTTAAAAAATATAGTATCGAGGAAGCAAAAAATAAAATATTGCGAGATAATCAAGTTGAGCTTTTTTTAACAAACGGACAGTTAGATGAAAATTTTATTTATCAGGCACCAAATCACGAAAATCAAAAACCGCCCTTTTTGGTTATTAGAGAGCAAATAAAATATTTAATAGAGAATTTCGAAAAACATAATATCATATGTATTTTAGGAGAAATAGGCAATGGCAAAAGCATTTTTTTAAAAGAGGCGAGCCGTGTTCTAAATCAAAAGGGATACAATGTTTTTATATCAAATTCGGATAATAGTAATCATAGCATAATACGGGATTTTGAGGAGATAAAAAAATATAGAATACAAAGACCGTTAATTATCATAGATACTTACTCAAATTTCTATGAAATAATAGAATATATAATCAAAAATGGAATTAATGATATAAAATTACTATTATCCGAAAGAACTTTAATACACCATTCAATTATATCTAAAGAAGAGAATAAAAATTTCAAAACATACGACATCTATATAGACATGTTAAATAATAGCGAGATAGACCACTTAAACAAAATAATAGATAATCTCGGGTTTCCTGAAAAGTCAAGAAATAATGAGCTAAAGCAAATATCACTTATACTAATGAATAGAAAAAACTCGGAATATCTTAAGAAGGAAATTAATAAAATTTTTCAAAGATTAAATGATAAAAAAGAAATCTTATTTGTTATTTGCTTATTAAATATAATGGATAAACCGCTAGAATTATCACTTATTTCTGAATTATTAAATGATAGAAATATCTTATCGGATTTTAAAGAAACAAAAGATTTAGAACATTTTTTCACAATAAATTATAAAGAGCAAGAGATACTTATAAAATCATCAATATTTTCTTCTTATATTATAAGAGAAATTTTTAACGAAAATGACATTGTAGACTTTTGTATCAAACTATCTAAAAATCTAGGAGAAAAATTTGGCGCATTGGATTACAAAAGAGAAAGTATTAGAAAAAATTTATTAAGATTTAATTTTATAGAGCAACTTCTAAAAAATAATAAAAGAAATATGCTTATACAGTATTTTGAGGAGCTTAAGAACAAAATAAACTATCATATAGATAATCCACAATATTGGCTACAGTATGCAATGGCTCATATATCAATCAAAGAATACGATAAGGCAAGTAGGTATCTTGAAAATGCATACGAAAAGGCAAGAAATAGAGATAGATACAACGAGAAAAAGATAGACAATCAAAAGGCTAGATTAAATCTTAAAATAGCATCCGAGGGATCAACCAGTATAGCTGAGGCTATTGTATTATTTAAAGAGGCTGATACTCTTTTGGCAAAGCAAGAAAATAGCACATATAAATTTAATGTAGTATCTGATTATAAAGACTTTTTTGATGCCAGAAAAAATGACTTATCTGATAAGAATGATATAAATTCTATAAAAGCAGTCTGCAAAAACAGACTGCGAGATTTAGAAAAAATAGAAAAAGATAATCAAGATAATTTTAAACAGGAGCAAATTTACAACATCTGCAAAAATAATTTAAGCTATATACTAAATAACATATGATTAAAGTGGTATTAAAATACCACTTTATTTATTTTAAATACTCCTGCAAGCTTTTTACTTCTAGCGCGCTGCCGTCCTGCACGCTTTTGAGCGACTTAGCAGCCGCCAAGGCCGCCGACATCGTCGTGAAATACGGAATCTTAAATCGCATGATATTTTGCCTGATTTTCTTGCCGTCTTCGCTGTTTGACTTGCTGTCGCTGGTGTTGATGACGAGCGCGATGTCGCCGTTTTTGAGCC
>CAUQJU010000167.1:0-3971 GCA_963518005.1 uncultured Campylobacter sp. | reverse complement strand
CCTTGGTATGGACGAGCTTAGCGAAGAAGATAAGGTTACCGTTGATCGCGCTAGAAAGATTGAGAGATTTTTATCTCAGCCGTTCTTTGTTGCCGAGGTGTTTACGGGAAGTCCCGGTAAATACGTAAGCCTTGAGGAAAATATCGCCGGCTTTAAGGGAATTTTGGAAGGAAAATACGACGATTTACCGGAAAACGCATTTTATATGGTAGGAAACATCGACGAAGCGATAGCGAAAGCCGAGAAACTTAAAGCCTAAATTTAAAGGAAAAGTAATGAGTAAATTACATTTAGAAATCGTTACGCCTGAGGGTTTAGTGTTTTCAAACGATATTAAAAGCGTAGTTTTGCCGGGCAGTGAGGGCGAGTTTGGGGTTTTGCCCGGACACGCCTCGCTTATTTCGCTTTTAAAGGCTGGCGTTATAGACATCGAGAGCGAAGATAAAAGCCATGATGCCGTCGCGATAAACTGGGGGTATGCCGAGATAAACGAAGGCAAGGCCACCATCCTTGCCGATGGCGCCGTTCACGTGTCGGGAAATTCTGAGAGCGAGATAGCAAATTCATTGCAAAAGGCGAAGGATTTAATTACCGGTATGAGTAGCGAGAACAACGCTATGGCTGCTACTGTGGCAAAATTAGACAGTATGGCTCGGGCAAGATAGTGGCTGGACTTGATATCTTTTTAAACTACTTATCTAGAAGTAGTTTTATTACTATATTCGTACTTAGCTGGCTTTCTTTTTATTTCATTATAAGCCTTACTATACTGTTTTCTCGTATGGCAGGGCTTAGATCATGGCAAAAAAAAGAACAAAATGCTCTTGAGTCGTTATTAATGGGCGGGTCCAAACATGTTTTAAACGAATCCATTTTAAAACGGTTCGTAAGCGGCTCGATATCTAGAGAGAAGCTATCGGTCGCCGTTAGTATCGCTGAGCGAAATGCGACCAGCGGTATTACTTGGCTTAGTATAGTTGCCTCTACGTCGCCTTTTATCGGACTTTTTGGCACGGTTGTTTCTATCTTGGAGACCTTTTCTCAGCTTGGACAAGGCGGCGGAAATTCTTCTCTAAATGTTATCGCTCCTGCCATCAGCGAGGCGCTAGTGGCAACCGGAGCGGGTATATTTGTAGCGATACCTGCTTACACGTTTAGCTTGCTTATCAAGAGGAAAGCTTACGAGCTTATGGGCGTGATTAAGCGAGAGGTGGATATTCTCGTAACGCTTAAAGAAGATCAATGATAAATCTTGACGAAACCCCGGAGTTAAATATAACTCCTCTCGTGGATATCATGCTAGTTTTGCTGGCGATTCTTATGGTTACTACGCCTACCATTGTTTACGATGAACAAATTTTATTACCGGACGGCTCAAAGACCAAAGCCTCTTCAGCCCAAAAAAAAGATCTAACCGTTATCGTGGATGCTACAAAAAAGGTTAGGATAGATCAAAACACTATGGATTTGCGCGAGCTTCCCGATAACATCGTACTTATCGGAGCAAGATACGATAAAAATTCGCCCGTTTATATTAAGGCCGACAAAAGTCTTATATATGACGATGTAATGTTTGTTTTAAAGAGTGTAAAAAACGCTGGTTTTACAAAGGTAGCGCTTCAGACTAATGGATAAATTTGACCTCAAATTTAATACTTCCGGCTACTTTGTACTGTCGGCTTTTCTTTATTTTTGCATAATAATTGGTATTTTTATCAAGCTTACATACTTTAAGGAAGAGCCGAAAAAATATACTGATACTAAAGACGCCTTTATGGACATTATGATAGTCGAGCGTGAACCGGATGTTACCGTAAAAGCACCAGAGCCTAAAAAAGAGGTCGTAAAAGAAGAAAAACCACAGCCTATAAAAAAAGAGGAAGAGGTTAAAAAAGAAGAACCCAAACCTGATACCACCAACAAGCCGCCTGAGCCTGATCCCGTACCGCCAAAGTCTGAAGAAAAAAAAGTCGAAGAGCCAAATTTAAAGGATCTATTCGGCAGTATCGATACCTCTAAACTAAAAGAGGATAAGGTTACTAAGAAAAAAGAACAACCAAAAGAGCCAAGTCGCAAAAAGCCTGGGAAAAGCCAGGCAACTAGTGAGCAAAAAAAAGCTAGCGACGTTATTAAGAATTTTACTTTGGATCAGGTTGCTAAAACTCCAAACCCGCAAATGACTGGCGAATACAATGAGTATATTGGGCAAATAACTAGAATTTTGGCTAGTAAGTGGAATCAATATAAGGCTGGTTCAAATGATAAGGCTGTTGTTTTGATTTCTATAGACCAAAATGGAAATTTCAGCTATGATATAAAAAGCTTATCTGGCAATAGTGAGTTTAATGATAAGGTGAGAAATTTTTTACAGGATATGACATTTGAAAAATTTCCTATTCCAAATGATGGGATATTTTCCCATAAGTTTGATCTAGTGGATAAATTAGAAATACAATAAAAAATTTAAGAAGGAAAGTGTATGAAAAAAATCATCATATTGCTTAGTTTCGTTATAGGTTTGTTTGCTACTGATGCAACAATATCTATCGTTAACAAAGGCTTAGCCCTACCAAAAATAGTGCTTCAGGACGCCACTACGGCTGTCGGAGATCAAACTTTTAAGGGCAAATTTCACAAAATTATGCTGGGAGACCTAAAGGTAAGCTCTGATTTTGAGGTCGTGGACGAGTATGTCGCAAGTAGCTATGAAGGCGACTCAAATACGAACGTTATGAGCGAAAAGGGCGCGCAACTAATTTTTAGATACGCACTTGAAGGCTCACCAAATTCGCCTCTTACTTTAAGAGTTAAGCTTATAAATGCCAAAACAGCAACTACTCAGTACGAGAAAATTTACAATATGAACGACGGAGCAAAGTATCCGTTTATCGCGCATAAAGCGATAGTCGAGCTTATTAACGAGCTAAAAATGCCTCCGGTTAATTGGATGGAGAAATTTATCATTTTCGCTAAGGGAACAGGCTCAAAACAAAGCGAGATCGTTATAGCCGACTATACTCTAACCTATCAAAAAGTGCTTGTACGCGGCGGTTTGAATATATTTCCTAAATGGATAGGAGCCGACCAGAGAGCGTTTTACTACTCTGATTACGGCGGTAAAAATTTAGTACTTTATAGGTACGATGTCGCAAGCGGCCAAAAAACTAAAATTTTAGATAGCAAGGGCGGTATGCTCATAGCCTCCGACGTTAGTCAAAACGGCGATAAAATTTTACTAACTATGGCGCCTCAAGACCAGCCCGATATCTACATATATGATTTAAACTCAAGAAAGTTATCGCAGATAACAAACTACAGCGGTATCGACGTTAACGGCAATTTTGTAGACGGAGATAGGCGCGTAGTTTTTGTTTCAGATAGGCTCGGCTATCCGAATGTTTTTGCTCAAAACGTCGACGGAAGCGGTTTTGAACAGATGGTTTTTCACGGCAAAAATAATAACTCCGTCAGCACTTATCAAAACTATATAGTTTATTCAAGTAGAGAAGACGGCAAGAGCAGCTTTGGTACGAGAGATTTTAATATCTATATGATTTCTACTCAAACCGATTATATTAGACAGCTTACCGCAAGCGGAAAAAATTTGTACCCTAGATTTTCTAGTGACGGACAAAGCGTAGTGTTTATAAAAGAGCTCGGAGGGCAGAGTTCTTTAGGCATAATTCGCGTGAATGAGAACAAAAGTTTTCAATTTCCATTAAAAATCGGTAAAATTCAGTCGATTGATTGGTAATATTTAGTAAATTTTATGATATAATAGCGATTAAATCTTATAAAAAGGATGAAAATGAAAAAAGTAGTTTTAGCTTCTGCTGCTGTGGCAGCTTTATTGTTGAGCGGTTGTAGCTCTAAAACCCCTGAAGTTGATATGAGCGCCGATGCTAATCAAAATACGAGCGGTATGAACTCAAGCGATAATATGATGAGCGATAGCGAGAGATTACAACAGT
>CAUQJU010000166.1:0-3971 GCA_963518005.1 uncultured Campylobacter sp. | reverse complement strand
GGTTGATTATATCCAAAAAAGTTTAAATTTAGCAGGCGGAGCAAACGAATTTCAAACGATTGCCCCGAATTTAGCGAGTAAATTTAATAAACCAAAACATAAACTATCTGCGAGCCGTGCACGCCCAAAACCGGCACGAGCTCGATATCGGAAGTCCTTGAAGGGCCGCAGATGAAAAGGATATTAGTCGGCAACTTTTCGTTTTCTTTTTTTATCTCGTTTAGGCACGCAGATAGGCTTTTTACCACGTCTTGCTTTTTTAACAGCACTATGCAAAGTCTTGGCGTTAGGCTTAGCAGTCTTGGTTGGCTCTTGCTTGAGATTACGCAAAAAACGCCGTGCGAACTAACGGCTTTGGTTGCTTTGATTATAGAGACGTCGTAGTTAAAAAGCTCTGATTTAAACTCCTCCACGAGCCTATCAAAGGCGAATTTTACTTCCGCTTCTACCTGCGATACGTCGATAGGCAAGTCTGCGGGATAGATTAAATTTTTAGCGTTTTGTTGCTTGATTATCGCGTTTATATCGGCGATTAAATTTTGACTTCTTTGTACGAAAGCTTTATTTTCGGTCGCTCTTGAGATATATTCTTCTACCAGATCTTCGCTCTCGTCGTTTATAAAATTTACGACGTCTACGCTCTTAAACTCCTCGTTTATCGGTATATTTTTGATTTTGGATAGGATTTTTTCTCTGCTATTCATAGATTACTCCGGGTATTTTTTGAACCTCTTTATGAAGGTCGTAGTTAAAGTCCATCAGGTCTTTAAACTCAAGCCACTTGCTAATCACCGGCATACTTTTGCCAAAGCTATGTATTAATCCGTTCGTAGCCATCGCGCCTTTTATCGCCGCTCTAAAGGCAAAGCCGCTAGTTTGCACCTTGGCGTAATTGCTAAATATAAAAGATTCGGCAAAATGACTCGGTAAATTTTGCGTCCCGCGCGGAGGATTTTTACCTTGCCCGGCCTTATCTCTGCGTAGTTTTCTGATGAGATTAGGCAGCGGGATCTTCACCGGACACACCTCGCCGCATCTGCCGCACATCGAACAAAGAGAAACCACGTCGCCGTGCTTATCCATACCAAATAACCAAGGCGAGATAACCTCTCCAATAGGACCCGGATATACGGTTTGGTAGCTATGGCCGCCGATTTTATCGTAAACGGGGCAGAAATTCATACAGGCCCCGCATCTAATACAACGCAAAGCCTCGTAGTATTCGGGATTTGTCAGCATATCGGTGCGGTGATTATCGAGCATCACGATATGACACTCGCTAGGCCCGTCTAGCTCGCCGTCCTTTCTCGGGCCGCTTATTATGTTGTTATAGTTTGTTATAAACTGCCCCGTAGCCGACGGTATGAGTAAGGTATCAAGCGCCGCTGCATCTTCAAATCTCTCCACGACCTTTTCTATACCGCAGATATTTATCGTGATATCCGGTATCGTAGTGCACATTCTGCCGTTGCCTTCGTTTTCTAGCATCCATATAGCGCCTTCGTTAGCGATAGCGAAATTTACACCGCCAAGCCCCAGCTTTAGCGTCTTAAACTCCTCTCTCATATGCTCTCTTGCGATGGCGTTTAGCTTTTCGGGTTCGCTTTCTTTCGCCGCTCCTAGCTTTTCGTGGAAAATTTCGCCTATCTCGTAGCGGTTTTTATGGATAGCGGGTACTACGATATGTACCGGCGGCTCGTCTATGAGCTGGATAATCAGCTCGCCAAGATCGGTCTCCACGGCTTCTAAGCCTTTGTGCTTTAGATAGTGGTTTAGATGTATCTCCTCGCTAGCCATCGACTTGCCTTTTAGTACCTTGCCGATATTTTTTTCTATCATTATCGTGTAGATTATCTCGCAGGCTTCCTCCGGCGTGCTAGCCCAATGCACCTTAAAGCCGTTTTTAGTCGCATTTTCTTCAAATTTGACTAACAGCTCGTCAAGCTTGCTTAAAGCGTTGTTTTTAGCATTTTTACCGCGCTGTCTTAACTCCTCCCACTCGTTAAAGCGTTTTGCGATTAAATTTTTACGGTTGGTTTGCAGCGTATGCATAGCGTTGCTTAAATTTTCTCTTAGCTGTGCGTCGTTTAGCTTTTGCTTTACTATATTTTCGTGCGGATTGCTCATATCGCCGCTCCTTGGATTCTGCTTTGGATAAAATCATATAGATGCACGGCTTTTACGCTCTTGCCGTTTCGCTTCATGGTGCCAGCGATATTCATCAAGCATCCGCCGTCGCCGCTTACTACGCACTCGCTGCCCGTTTCTTCGATATCTTTTATCTTAGCTAGGGCCATAGCGTTTGAGATTTCTGGTTCTTTTACGCTAAACGTTCCGCCAAAACCGCAGCACTCCTCTTCGTATTTTAGATTAACCAGTTCGACGTTTTTGAAACGGCGGATCAAATTTTTCGAGCTTTCTACGCTTTTTGCCACCCTTAAAGCATGGCAGTTGCTATGCCACGTGACCTTTATCGGATCGCCCTTATCTTCGTAGCTGACGTTTAAAATTTTATCCAGATAGACGCTTAACTCAAAAACGCGGGAGCTAAATTCCTTTATAAACCCATACTCCTTATCGCCCTCAAAAAGCTCTAAATAATCATGCATCATCATGCCAGCGCACGATCCGCTAGGTACGACGATGGGATAGTCTTTATCAAAAAGCCTAGCGTTATATAAAGCTACTTTTTTAGTCTCTTCAAAATAGCCCGTATTAAAAGCCGGCTGCCCGCAACAGGTCTGGTCTTTTTTAAAGACCACCTCGATGCCCTCCCGCGGTAAAGGCGAGTTGGCGGTTGAGACGGTTTTACCCATCAAAGCCGTCCCAAGGCATGTCGAAAACATATAAACTCTTTTCATTTTTCCTCCTTTAAGGTCTAAAATTCGTAACTACGGGCACGAGCTGCGGAAACAGATGTATAACCGCCCACGTGATGAAGCTAGCCAAAACTATAAATAAAAGCGAGTATTTAAGCGTAAATTTAAGCACTTCGCTCTCGCGTCCGGCCATTCCCACCGCCGCGCACGCTACGGCGATACTTTGCGGACTGATGATTTTACCCACGACGCCGCCCACGGTGTTTGCCGCCATAAAAATAACGTCGGGTACGCTTAGCTGATTTGCCGTTACTTGCTGAAGCGTACCGAAAAGCAAATTCGCACTAGTAACCGAGCCCGTTAAAAATACGCCCAGCCAACCGATGACGGGCGAGAAAAAGCCAAACGCGTTGCCCGTGCTTGATAGCGCTAGACCCATAGTCGCGGCCTGACCGCTATATTTAGCCACGTAGGCGTACGCGACGATAAAGCCTATCGTAACGATGGGAAAAGCCATCTCCTTTGCCGCCTCTTTTGCGGAAGCAACTGCGATTTGGGGTTTTATCTTTAAAATCAGCGTCGTAAGAATCGCGGCTAGCAGTATCGCCGTCCCCGTAGCCCTTAGCGCGTCCCACGTATAAACGGCGCTAATAGCTTGCACGCCCTGCGAGATAGGCGAATTTGACGCGGTTAGATTATGCAAGTTCGCGACTTCAAATTTAAACGTAGCAAAATCCACGAGAGATTTAAAACCTGAGCTGTTCCAAACGACTATAGCCGCGATAATGAGGATAAAAGGAAGCCAAGCTTTAAACGCGTCTTTGGCGCTTAGGCTTACGCCCTCTTTTGCCTCGCTTTGCCCGCTTGCTCTAAATACGTCTTTAATCTTCCAAATTCTAAGCGCCGCCCAAAGCATGACGATGGAGACGATAGCGGCGATGATATTTACCAGCTCCGGGCCTAAAAATTTAGCCGTAGCGTACTGCGCGATAGTGTAGCTAGCCGCCGCCGTAACAACGTGAGGCAAAACGCCTAAAACTCCCCTAAATCCGCTAACTAAAAACACGAGCAAAAAAGGCAGCGTAAAGGTAATGGGCGGTAGCATCCTAGCCGTCATCGTAGAGATTAGCTGCGCATCGACGTTTACGGTAC
>CAUQJU010000165.1:0-3995 GCA_963518005.1 uncultured Campylobacter sp. | reverse complement strand
TCGTTAAACTCCGTCCGCTTTACGCGCGTATTTTCTAGCGTCCCGGAGCCGTCCATAGAGTATTCGTACTCCGTAGCCGTCATGCTCTTAACCTCGCCTTTTAGCTCCTTTTTGTTCCAGTCGCTTTGCGGTAAAACGGCCGAGCTTAGATAGCAAACCGCCGATGCCGCCGCGAAAATAGCTTTTAAAATTTTCATTTTTATCCTTTAAAATCATCTAAATACCGTTAGTTCGGCCGCATAGCGAGCGACGATGCAAGGCCGAGGGGGCAAAATTTGCTTTTTTATGCGCGGGCGGGAAATTTACCTGGCTTTGCGGCGGCTTTTGCTTGCTTTTTTTGAGACGCATAGAGTAAATTTAGCAAGCAAATCTCTAAGCGCACAAATTTAAACCCGCAAATTTGGCTTTATCCGTGCGGGTTTAAATTTACCCCGAAAAACGGCCCTAAAGCTAACCGACCGTTTAGCGACTTTTGCGGTAAAATTTAGAAATTACGCTATTACGATCAGTACGCCAAGGCCTTTGTTGGCGGCATTTTGATAAAAGCTTAAAAGCCCGTTAAAACGCTCTTTTAGCTCGGCTTTTATATCCTCAAATTCGCTCTCGTACTCCCATATCTCGGGGTATGTGCCAGCCTCGCCGAAGTCCGTAAAATTTGCGTTTGCTAAAAGCTCGCCCATATCGGTACTCTGCATCGCTTTAGCTACGTCTTTTACGTCTTCTGCGTCCACGTAAGATACCGCCTCGCTCCCCTCCTCGCCCGCCATGCCGCGTCCAAATATCGCCCAGCTAAGCGGATTTGGCGTCGCGAAAATCTCGCCCGCGCTCATCGCTTCAAACATATTTTTGCCAGTTAGCGTTTTATGCATCGCGTCCCACATTTTATCTAGGTCGTATTCGTCCAGCGCCTCGCTGTCGCCGCCGTTTTTTATCGCCTCGATAACGTCTTGCGCATAGGCGTAGTAGTGCGCGCTCATTCCCATTTTTGCTCCTTAAATTAAAATAATCGATTATACCCAACGAAAGATAAAATTTACGCTTGCAAATCGCCGTTTAGCGCGTAAATTTTAAACGCAAATTTAAGATAAATTCGTCGCAGCAAAAGCCGCCGAAAAAGGAAATTTATAAAAGAGTCGGCGGACCGTAAATTTAGCAAATCCGCCGTAATAGAAAACAAAGCGGAAGTATCGCGAAATGATTTTTCGAGTTTTGAAGCAAAATTGAGCATGCGCTAGGCATATAGCCTGCGGAGCGAAAATTTTGCGAAATCTCGGAAAAGCGCTCGCAAGACGCCGCGAGCCTAGTGAGTCAGGAAAAGCTCCTGGATTTTGACCCTATCCGTAGTCTGCGTAAGCGCAAGCATCAAAAGCACTCTGGCTTTTTGCGCGTTTAGGTTGTCGCTAGCTAAAAAGCCGTATTTACCGTCGTCTACCTCGCCGTTTAGCGTGGTCTCGCCGCTACCTACGCGCGAGCCTCGCACGACTACTACGCCGGCTTTAACCGCTTCGCCTAGAGCCTCAAGCGCGCTTGGGAATGGATTTCCGTTACCCATGCCCGCGTTTATGATGCCTTTAGCTCCGTTTTTGACGGCTAAATTTATAAAATCCGGGTTGTCGTTTGCGTGGCTGTAGATGATATCGACTCTTGGAAGCTCTTTGATCTTTGCGATATCAAATGCCGAATTTACGGTGTGTTTGCGAAGCGGATTCATATAAAATTTGACGTTGCCGTAATACGCCGTGCCGATCTTGCCGCTGTTTGGAGATTTCAATGTATCGACAGCGGTAGTATTGGTTTTAGTTACCTCACGAGCCGCGTGTATCTCGTCGTTCATCACGACCATTACGCCCTTGCCTGCGGCTTCTTTACTCATCGCGACATTTACGGCGTTAAAGATATTCAGAGGGCCGTCCGCGCTTAGCGAACCGCTGTTTCTCATCGCGCCCGTAAACACGATCGGCTTATCGCTTTTGACGACTAAATTTAGAAAATATGCCGTCTCCTCCATCGTGTCCGTTCCGTGGGTGATGACGACGCCGTCGGCCTTGCCGCTAGTTAGCAGCTCGTTTACTCTGTTTGCTAGCTTTAGCCAAACTTCGTTGTTCATCTCCTGCGAGCCGATGTTTGAGATCTGCTCGCCTTTGATGGTCGCTATTTTGTTGATTTCAGGCACCGCGGCGATCAGTTTATCGACCGTAACGGTTCCTGAGGTATAGCTCGCATCAAGCGATCCAGGGCCGCTTCCTGCTACCGTGCCGCCCACTGCTAGTATAGTAACTCTTTTCATAAAAAACCTCCGTTTAAGCCGTAAGCCTGATTAGCGCCATATAAATACCCGTCGAAGCCGCGATACTAAGCAGGGTATTTTTAAATTTTAGATGAATCAAAACCGCGCTAAAAACGGCTAGCGCTTCGTTTAGTCCGTACGGATAAACGTCAAATTTAACGTCTCTTAGCCCGTAGCACACCAAGATAACCATTATCATCAGCCCCATGTGTCGCTCCACGGCCGTTAGCCACGGGCTAGGCTGATAGTTTTTGGTGACGTAAAACGGCGCGGCGCGCGTTAAAAAGGTCGCAAACGCGCTTAGCAACACGGCAGCGAATATCGCCCACTCGCTAGAACTCACGCTTATCAAAGCTTATCCTTAAAAACTAAAATAAAAATAAAACAAAGCGCCATCGAGCCTACCAGCATCGCTTTGGCAGGCATGAGCGCTACGCCGGCAACTCCAAACAGGCACGCCGCGCCTAGCACTTTATAATTTTTATCGTTTTTAAACATCTCCATTACGATCACGATAAAAAGCGCGGTTAAGCTAAACTCAAGCCCGCTCGTATCGACCTTTATCAGCCCGCCGGCTAGGCATCCAGCCGCCGTTCCCGCCGCCCAGTAAAACCACGAGAGCAAATTTAGCCGCGTAAAAACATAGCTGCGCTCCGCCGCGTCCGAGATATTAAGCGCCTTAAATATCGCAAAAGTTTCGTCCGTAAGAGTTGCGATATTTAAAAGGCGGTATTTTAGGTCTTTGTACTCTTTTAAAAGCGCCAGCCCGTAAAAAGTATGGCGTAAATTTACGAGGTAACTCACGATAAAAACCTCTAAAAGCCCCGTGCCAGCGCTAAAAAGCAAGAGCATCATAAACTGCGCTGCGCCGCCGTATGCCAGCGTGCTAAGCGCTATGGCGATAAAAGTGCTAACGCCCATGCTTTTAGCCCGTATCCCAAAAGCGACGCCGAGGGGAACATGGCCCATAAATATCGGAACACTCAGCTTAATAATGTAACTCAAATGCAAAACTTTTCCTTAATAAAAGCGCGATGATAGCTAAAAATTTAAAAAAATTGGATAAAGGTGAACGAATCGCTATACTAAATTCGATGTATTTGCTATAATTCCTAGAATTGAGTGCTTGAAGGAGCAAATCGTGAATACAAAAACTCAAACTGATACGAAAGAGTTGGACGAGAAATTTGCTGCTATCCCCGAGGGCCTAAAAAGGCGGTATGATAGACATAGATTTATCAGGCGCGCGGTAATGCTATTTTTGGCATTTTTACTTATCATTTTGACGTTTTCATCGCTTATTCCGCTGATTTCTACGCGGTTTGATGAATATATCAATGACAATGTATCCGAAACCGTTTTATTTTTTGCTGTTATGATTTTGTCGGTTGGTTTAACTGCTTTTTACTTAAGGCTCGACTCAGTCAAAAAATACAGTATTTTTTTCGTAAAAAATCAAGACGTTAGCCTAGCGGTTTTTACTTTTGAAAATATAGCTAGTCTGATCTTAATTCTATTTCCAGTTTTACTGTTTATATCTTCAGCAATGGGAGGCTCTCAGGACGAGTTAAACGGCGCGGGCACTTTATACGGAATCTTCATAGCTCCGATTTGTATCTTGGTTTTTCTATTGTTCTATGCTTGCAACAAGGGTTTGACGTTTTCATCGCTTATTCCGCTGATTTCTACGCGGTTTGATGAATATATC
>CAUQJU010000164.1:0-4001 GCA_963518005.1 uncultured Campylobacter sp. | reverse complement strand
AAAGAGCCGTTTAGTGCTCGTAATGTAAAATTACTCCGCGCGTTTACGATGATGGAGCTTATACTAGTCATCGTTATAGTAGGCATACTATCCGCCGTAGCCATACCTAGACTGCAAGCAAGCAGAGACGATGCGTGGGCGGTTGCGATGGCTACGCAGATTAAATCTACGATAAACGACGTGATAAATCACGTAACTACTACTGGCGATACGCATATAAAATTTAAAACTACTTATGAGGGGCCTCAGACTGTGCTACGCAGTATTTACGCCGCCATCGGCCCTACGGCAACTATCGGTATAGAACCTGCGGAAGATACTTTCGAGCTCCTTCCCGCGGCATTGGCGCAAAATCATACCGCGGGCGCTAACTCCGACGAAGGCGGCAGCGCCATTATAACCACGAAATACATGCCTGTGGGCGGCGTTAGCAAGATATGCGTTACGTTACAGGCCGCCAGTATCGACGAGCGACCGTTTACGCCCGAGTATCCGGCTAGATACGGTATCGCTTTATACTTAGACAAAGCTTCGGCATATCACTATCTCTATATAGATGACGGAGAGGATAGAAGGTGCGATATTTTAAGGGGCCTTTTAAAAAAGGCGTTTCCGACTGTAATACGACGACCAGGCTATCAAAACGCGCATTATGTAGACGTGCCGTTTGGAGGAAAAGTAAAATGGTAGCGACAAAACGCACCAGGCAAAACTTAAATTTACGGCGGTACTGGGCGCGAACGCATAAAATTTAGCGCCCAGGCTTGCTTTCACGCAAGCAAAAAGCTACCGTTGCGCTATAAATTTAGCGCCTCGTCAAAAATAAAGCGGTTTCACTTCTGTAGCTTAGGCAAATGCCAGCCAAGATAATACGCCGCAAGCCTAAACGCGATACCAAACGCCAAAAGCCCCATCACCCAAAACACGCTAGTAAGCCCAGCGTAATCCATCGCAAAATAAAGCAGTCCCACGACGATACTGACCGTCGCGTAAAGCCCGGTTTTTAGGCACCATGGGATCTCGTTAAACAGCACGTCGCGTATCATGCCTCCGCCCACGCCGTTGCAAAGCGCTAGCAGCACGACGCCAAAGACGTTGTAGCCAAACTGAAGCGCCACGATCGCCCCGACGATAGAAAAGCTCACGAGATCCACGGCATCGGTGGTGACGAAAAGGAATTTTTTCTCGATATCGCTTCGCTTGTGAATGCGCAAAAACGCCGATAAAAAGAGCATGACCATCACGATAATGCACGGAGCATAGTGCGTAAACGAATACGGCGGGCGCGAGACGATAGCGTCGCGCATAAATCCGCCTCCAAGCGCAGTCAGAAGCGCGGCGATAAAGATACCCAGCCAGTCGCAGTCGCGCTTGACCGCAAAGATAAATCCGCTCGTGGCGGCCGAGGCGATGCCGATGTATTCTGCTACCAGAAGTGCTGTCATTTAGTGCCTTAAGTTTTTAAACGAGATTTTACATTTTTAAAATAAAAAAGCAGTTAAATTTAAACAAAACTATGGCGGCGGGCGCAAACGAGCGGCTCAAGGGTGCAAAGTTTGGACTCGTTTTACGGCGCAGTGCCGGCGATACGATCCCATATCCGCGCTTACAATTTAACCAGGTTTACGCACGGACGGCGCGATTTGACGAATGCGGCAAAACGGCTGTCCTCATAGCTACGGCGCGCCGGAAATTTTCTGGTGAGTCTTATACTGCGACGACAGCGATAAATATAACGTCAGCTTGCGTAAAATCAAGCCCGTCTCGTGTCAAAATCCAAAGCCGTTAAAATTTAAGCGCCGGCATAAAATGGCGAAATTTAACGCAAGAGAGCAAATTTAAGCGCATCTTACGCAAAAGGCAGGACGGCAGAAATTTGGCAAAAGGGCAAATTTATACCCAGACGTCCGCGAGAGCATTTTGACTAAGATAAGTCATTCGCAAATCTGCCGCTCGGGCTTGCTTTGCGCTCCGCTCGCATATCAAATTTAGCCGAATTTGAAGGCAACCGCAGCGCCTGTTAGACGTGACTAAATTTGCGCACTGCCGCCAAACTCCACGCGAAACTCGGTTAGCCCTCCGCCGCTTTTGCATAAGATTTTAAACCCGAGCTCTTTACAAAAAGTTTTGACGATATGAAGCCCGATGCCAAAACCGCCGTTTCGCTCGTCAAACCGCGTGTAAAGATCAAAAATCCGCGGCAAATTTTCTTTTGCGATGCCAGCGCCGCTGTTTGAGATCGCGAGCGCTGCGGGAGTTAAATTTACGCTTACCGAGCCGTTTTCGTCGCAGTATTTTATGGCGTTACTTAGTAGATTGTCGATGATTTTTCGCGTTTTTTTATAGGATGAGCGCAGCTGCACCTCGGCGATTTGCATGCTTAAATTTATATTTTTTTGCTCCAAATTTAGCTCAAAATACCCGATTCTCTCGCGCACCAGCTCGCTTAGGCTAAAGCTCGTCGCCGCTACGTCCTCTTTGCCGCTAAGCTTTACTAGCGTGAGGTCCTCGTAAAGCGTCGAGATCGTTTTGGAGGCGGTTTTTATGTTATTTAGGTATTTTTTCGGATCGGTTTCAAACATCTCGATGCTCATCAAAATGACGCTAAGAGGCGTGTTTATCTCGTGCGTCGTATCCCTGATAAAGCCGTTTAAAAAGTCGATGCGGCGGTAAAGCGGACGCAGCGAAAGCCGTATGATAAAATAAGCTATGACTAAAATAGCAAGCAGTATCATAAACGAGAAAAATATTATCTTTAGTTTTAGCGTGAGAATCGCAAACTCCGGATCTGCGACCTTGACGGCGACGTAGTACTCCTCCTCGCCGAGGCGATTTTTTAGATAAAACTGCGCCACCGAGCTCGTTCCGTCCTTGTATCTGCTCGGCATGCCTTCGCGCGGCTCAAAATCATCCTCGATCTCCTCGCCCGTTTTTAAATTTACTGCAAAAGCCTCGACGTCGTCGAAATCATCGTCGTCTATCTCGCCGTTTTTTTGTAGTTTATTTTGCAGGTGGTGCTGTAAATCTCGCACGATAAATACGTCGCGGTCTAATATAAAATGCTTCTCGCGCTCATAAAACATCTGCGCGAAAAAGACCAAAAACGCGGCGCTCGTGATGAAGTAAAGTAAAAATATAGGTAAAATTTGACGGTTTGAAAGTGCCGCAAAAGCTTTTTTAAGAGGTTTTAGCAAAGACATTTGCCGCCTTTTGGGTTAAATTTGAGAGTATTTTGCGGACGTAAATTTTGATGTTTAAAACAGTAAAAGTTTTGCGCAAATTTGGATAAAATTTGAGGCTCGCCCCCTGCCCTTTGCCACGCGTTAGCGGTAAATTTAATCAAATTTGCCGCTAAATTTTGAAATCTAGAGCCGAAAATTTCATAAAAATATCGCGTAAATTTAGTAGCGTTTTTGGCCCAAAACCCAAGCCGCCAAGTGGCACCAAAAAGCTTAAACATATTTATAGCCTAGCTTTGATGCGCTAACGATTCGCTCTTTGCCTAAAATTTTACGCAGCTCCGCGATATAAACGCGCAGGCTAAGCTCGCTAGGACTCTCGTCGTAGTCCCAAATTTGAGAATAAATTTCCTCCCTACTTAAAAATTTATCCTGATTTTTAAGCAAAAGAGCGAGCAACCTAGACTGTTTTTTAGGCATCGAGACAGCCTTGCCGTCACGAAACAGCAAGCCCTGGTTCATATCAAAGCCCAAATTTTCGCCCAGATTTACCAGCTCGTTTGTGTTATGCACGAAGGTGCGTTTTAGCAAATTTTGTACGCGCAGATACAGCTCCTTTAGCTCAAACGGCTTTTTGATGTAGTCGTCGCAGCCGCTAGTAAAGCCGGTTTGCACGTCGTCAAGCGTATTTAGCGAGGTCGTAAATATGCAAGGCGTGTTTTTGCCCGCGTTTCGCAGCTCCCCAAGTAGCGCAAAGCCGCTGCCGCCGATAATCTTGACGTCAAATATCCAAAGATCGAAGTTGCTCTCGTAGGCTAAATT
>CAUQJU010000163.1:0-4001 GCA_963518005.1 uncultured Campylobacter sp. | reverse complement strand
CCTTTACGCCCTCGCCCATCACGAAGCAAAATACGTCAAAAGTCGTGTGGTTGGTTAGCAAATTACCCTGCGCGTCCCTCATCTGCTCGCAGTTGCCGTGGTCGCTCGTGATAATTAACGCGTAGTTTTTCTCCTTAGCCTTTGCCACGATGCGCCCCAGCGCCACATCCACGGCCTCGACCGCCTTTACCGCCGCGTCAAATTCGCCCGTGTGCCCGACCATATCGCCGTTTGCGAAATTTACCACGATAAAATCCTGCCCGTCGTCCATGCCTTTTAGCACCGCTTCGCACACGGCCTGCGCGCTCATTTCGGGCTTTTCGTCGTAGGTTTTTACTTTGGGGCTTGGCACCAGCACCCTAGTTTCGTTTTGAGCGAGTTCTTCGACGCCGCCGTTAAAGAAAAACGTCACGTGAGCGTATTTCTCGGTCTCGGCGGTATGTAGTTGCGTTAAGCCCGCGTTTGCGACAACCTCGGCAAGGGTATTTTTTAGCTTTTCGTTTTCAAATAATACGGGAAAGGCGAAATTTGCGTCGTATTCGGTCATCGTGAGTAGATTTTTGACGACGAACGGGCGCGCGAATTCGCTAAAATTTTCATCGCCCAAAGCCGCCGCGATCTCGCGCACGCGGTCGTTTCTAAAGTTTATAAATATCACGCCGTCATCCTCGCCGATGCCGCCAAAATCCCCAAAACTAGCCGGCACGATAAACTCGTCCGTCACGCCCGCCTCGTAGCTTTGCATGACGTATTCTAGCGGCGATATGGTTTGCGCATTTTCTCCGCGCGTCATCGCGTCGTAGGCCGTTTTTACCCGCTCCCAGCGCTTGTCGCGGTCCATCGCGTAAAATCTACCGCTAACGCTAGCTAGCTTAAAGCCCCCGCTTTGCGCCTTTTCTTGCAGCGATTTTATAAACGCCAGCCCGCTTTTTGGGCCTACGTCGCGACCGTCGGTTATCGCGTGAGCGCATACCTCGCAGCCGTTTGCGACCGCAAGAGAGCACATCGCGTCAAAGTGGCTCATGTGCGAGTGCACGCCGCCGTCGCTGTAAAGCCCGACTACGTGGACGCGCTTGCAGGTTTTAAACAAATTTAAAAGCTTTTCGCTTTTAGCCAGTTCGCCGTTTTCAAAACCGAGCGAAATTTTTACCAAATTTTGATACAAAATCCGCCCGCTGCCGATACACATATGCCCGACCTCGCTGTTTCCCATCTGTCCGTCGGGCAAACCGACTGCTAGGCCCGAGGTTTTTATGAGCGCGTTTGGGACGTTTTTAAACAGCCAGTCGTATGTGGGCTTTTTTGCCGCCGCAAATGCGTTAAATTCGCTACTTTCATTGTATCCGATGCCGTCCGTGATCACTAAAATCGTTTTTTGCGCCATTTTTTATCCTTTTTGACAGTAATTTTATCACAATTTGTTGTATATTTCTTAATATTAGACTAGGTAAAATGGCAAAGTTAAAATACTGTTTTAAGGAAAAATTTACTTTATTTCTCGCTTTAAGGATGGAGTCCCCATTTCGATTAATGTAGCATTTGATTTTTTAAAATACTCCCTCCAAAAACTATCTAGAGAATTTAGTATCTGTGGATTTACATAGGCTTTGTCACTTTCGTTAAGCCCTGCACCCACGATGTAAATTTTGGCTGCACCGAAGTCTGCAAAAAGGCCGTTTTTATCTACAAAACCAAGCTCTTTTTTGCTGTCTATCAATCGCGGTTTGCCTTTAGAATAAAAGCTGGTAACAGATGAATTTTCCAGCATGTCAGAAGCTATCAGTACTATCTTGTCGTGTGCTTCATCTATAGATATCGTATTTTGCGCAAAATCTTTTAGCGCATATAAAACATCTGATTTGGCTACATTATCGCCTTTTTTTAAAAAAGCATTTTTAATACTTTCACTTATATTTTTTTTTACATAGCCCAATTGATCTTTTAAACATTTATCAAATTTGGCTAAAACGCTTTTGTTTGTTTCATATCTTTGCTCTTGATTAAGCGGAAAGTCCAAGGTAAAATCAAACAATACTTCGTTGTATCTATCATGCAAGAAAGCCGAAAATTTAGCTATAAAAATATGGTTGCCTTGTTCTGCGAATTTCAAAGCATTGTTTATAATTTGTTCTTTTAGCGACTCGTCAAATAGCGTCGTCTCGTCTATAAGTACGAAAATCGCCTTTTCTGCGGTCGAGGCGGGCTTTTCGATTTTGTTCGCGTCATAGCAACTCGGCGCGCAAAAAGCAACCGCGCAAAATACGCAGAGTAGTAAAATTTTTCTCATCTAGTCCTCCAATTCCAACAATCTTTCTTCTAAATCCAAAATTCTCCCCTCGTCCCCGCCGTTTTTCTTAAGTTCTTTTAGCTCCTTTTTTATCTCCAAAATCTCTCTTCTTTTGACGTTATCATGGGGAGTGGAAGTCGTTTGATTTGGCTCGGACTCAGACGCAAGAGGTTCGCTTTTGCTTAAATTTTCTTGATTTTTCATGCGCTTATTAAACTGCCTTTGCTCACTTTCGGCAACCTTTTGCTCTTGTTTGGACAAAGCTCTTGTTTGAATGTATCTTTCGAAAGTACGCTGGTTTGCGCTATTTAACAAATTTCTTTCGTCGGAATTAATCGTTGTACCGCCGATATACCTAGCCATTTTCGAGTGAAGAACGGCAAGCTTTTCGTTGGCTTTAGATATTATCCTATCCTTTTCTCGCTCGTAATAATCCTCAAATTCTTCCGCACTATAAAAACCTTTTATATAGCTATACGCCTTTTTACTTTCTTTGCCGACAAAGCCCCACTTATATCCTAAAAGAATTCCTAAAATTTGAATAAAAACAAAAAGTACCGCTAAAACTATAAAAGTAGCCCAACCACCCTTTCTATCGGCATCTTGCTGTTCTTCCAAAGCCTTTTTATCAGCATTTTCTTGGATTTGTCCAAGTTCGCTTGGTGCATTATCGTATATATTTATACCAATGTTTGAAATTTCTTGATTTAGTTGCTTTTCAAGCACTTGTCCGCGTACGTAGGTAGCGCCTACGGCTATTAACGCGATTAATATAGCCGTGATTACGGTTATATGCCACTTTGGAGTTACGTTTGCATTTGCATTTACTCTATTTAAGACTTTGATATATTTAGGTCTTCCATCGTCGGCTCTGTTGTTTTGTAGGGTAATTTCTTCGTTATCCGGTTTTAATCTAGGCTTATCGTTATCGTCGTTTATCCACCACTCTCTTATTTTCTTATACACGCTATTTCTATAAATTTCACCGCCCGTAAAATGCGTAAAACCGACCAAAATGACGGAGATAACAAAAGCGATCGCCAAAGCACCCTTTTGTTGCAACGATTCGCTAGCTCCAGGTATAGTATAACCAGCTAGTACGTAGGCAAAACCTAAGGCCTCCGCCACAACCAACAAAAATATAACTATCCACACCATAAGCGGGGCTTCTTTTCTATCGGTTTCTTGCGCCTTTTCTAGATATAAGGTACAGTTGGCATAAAAATCAGGATCCTTGCCGAGTAAATTTCTATAAAAGCTATAAAATTTGGAACAAATAGTCTTTTCGCTTTTAAACCAACCGTCTCTTTCGGTTTCTTTTAACTTATACAAAGACGCTATTGTGCCCACAACCGGGAAGCTAGTCCAAAAGCAAAGCCACCAAAATTTAATCCTGTCCCAAAATTTAATAATCAATAAAATCAAAATAATCGTAGCTATAACAGCACTAACCCAAAGGCGATATAGCGACAAGAAAGCCAAAATCCCATCCATTTACTCTCTCCTTAGCGGCTTAATATTAAAATCTTTTTCCATCAAATTTCCGCTCGACGCAAAATAGTAGACATATCCCGAGGCTTTTGACGCATCATTGTTATCAAAAACTATGTCTAGACATTTTATAGGCGAGCCGTCGTCTTGTGCAAAAACTCTATAAAGTAAACCGTTTTTACCTCGATAAGTATTAACCCTACCCTCTATTTTAAAATCGGCG
>CAUQJU010000162.1:0-4006 GCA_963518005.1 uncultured Campylobacter sp. | reverse complement strand
CTAAATTTCGACGTAAAATCGCACAAGGAGTTCGCGCTATGAGTAAGAAAATTTTAACCACGCCAATCGGCGCCGAGGATCTAGCGGATATCAAGATCGGCGACGTGATATACCTCAGCGGGCACATCGTCACCTGCCGCGACGTGCCGCACAGACGCGTCGTAGAGGAGGGGCGCGAGTTGCCGCTAGATATCAGGGGCGGCGCGATCCTGCACGCTGGACCGATCATCAGAAAAACGGACGATGGCGGTAAAGAGGGCTTTGAGATGGTCTCGGTTGGGCCAACTACGAGTATGAGGATGGAGAAATTTGAGCGCGAATTTATCGCTAAAACGGGCGTGCGCCTGATCGTGGGCAAAGGTGGCATGGGTGAGGGCACGATGAGCGGCTGCAAGGAGTTTGGCGCGATACACTGCGTATTTCCCGCAGGCTGCGCGGTGGTCGCCGCGACGCAGGTCGAGGAGATCGAGAGTGCCGACTGGACGGAGCTTGGGATGCCAGAGACGCTGTGGAAGTGCCGCGTGAAGGAGTTTGGCCCGCTCATCGTCTCGATTGACGCGCACGGAAACAATCTTTTCGAGCAAAACAAGGTCAAATTTAACGAGAAAAAGGACGCGGCGCTAGCTGAAATTTTACCGCAGGTCGGGTTTATAAAGTAGTTAAATTTTAGCGGTTCCCGCTTTAAATTCTACGCTTTAAATTCTTACGCCTTGCCGCTAAATTTTAAAATTTATCGCTCTAGCGAGGGGCAAATTTTTAAGGCTTTGGGCGGACAGCGCGGACGATCAATAAAACAGACGGCGGAGCTAGGCGCGAGATTAAATTTTATCTGCAAATTTAGCTGGTCGCGAGGGATAAATTTTAAAAATTTAGACCCCTAGAACTGCCGTTTTAAAGCGCCAACTAAAAGCGCGCACTAATCTCGCCGAAGCTCTTTCATAAATTTAGCCTACGCTCTATTTTTCTGCGCGAATTTCACGCTTGCGTAGAGGTAGCTTGCAAGCCCTGGCGCGCCAGCCTCGCCTGATTTTAGGCATGAGTGCGCAAATTTAGCTAAAATAAGTCTTGGCGGCTTAAATTTGCGTCCGCAACGTAGCCAAAAGGCAAAATATAAATATAAAGCAACCATAAATAAATACCAAAATCTACGGCGCTGACGACGGCTGCGGGACTGCGGATATAAATCTGATCCAAAGCAAGCTTGGCGTCCGCATAAGCGGCATCTAAAAGAAATTTTGGATTTTTATGACGGCGGAAGCATAGGCGATGAGGATATTTTTTATTTACTAAAAGTCGCAAGCCAAACGCTGTAGGTGATACTTCAGGCTCGGACGCGATCCAAATTTAGCCGCCGTTTACGGATAAATTTAAGCCAAATTTAATGGCCCAAACAGCAAAATTTATCCGTTAATTAACAATATAAAAAAGGAAAAATTTGGGCAAAACGACTTTTACGGTTGTATTTTTCTGTACTTGCGCGCTGTTTTTGACGGCTGTAGGCTACTTTGCTTTGGGCGTTTTGGCTAAATTTTACGCTTTTATCAAATTTGCCGCGCGTCTTTGCTTGCAAGACCCTAAATTTAGCCTCGCCATGTTTGCGCCTGCGTTCATCTTATCGCTTTATATCGCGCTGGTTTCGCAAAATATCATTTTTGATTTTACTTGGGGCGCCTCGGCAAATATTTTCGGCGGGTCGGCTTCCGGGTTGCTTTTAGATGCGCTACTTTTTGGATTTTCGCTGATTGCAAGGCTAGAGGAGCGATATTTTTACGTTTTTTCGTTTCGTTTGGCGCTTTTGGAACTACTTTGCGGGCTTATCACGGCGATAATTTCAAGGGATATTTTTAGCATTTACGTCCCGTGCGCACAGATTTTGCTCGTATTTTGCGTATGTTTTGATTTTTTGTGCCTGAGCGCGGCGAAAGCAAACGCAAAGCTACTAGAAGAGCTAAGCGCAAAAAATGATTTAAGCGAACCGGAAAAACTTGCCAAAGAGGCGCTAGAGCGGCTCGCAAACTTGCCAAATAAAGAAGAAGCGTTGCTGCAAGCAAACCTTATCCGCATGAAAATGAAGCAAATGCGCCGCGCTGCTTAAATTTGCAATTTTAGCCCTTTAAATTTAGCGTTTCACGCATTAAAGCGATCAAATTTGACTTCGTTTCAAACAAGCTTTACCGCCTAGCCTATGAGCGCGATAAAATCCGCCTAAAAAACGCGGCCGTTTGGCGAGCCCTAAGCAAAATGAACGCCCGTAGCTGCCTACAAATCTGCATAATAAGATACGCCGATATCATCACGCAAAAATTCGCAATACCAAAGCCAATCATCTCATAACGTAAAAATAGACCTAATCTCGTCTGCGCTATAAACTCCCACGTCGGCCGATAAGTGTGCCATATCCAATAGCCGGAGAAAAAATCATTAAGTCCGCCAAATACCAAAAAGCATACGATAAGCGCAAATAAAATAATGCCTTGCGAAAGTGCTTGGGCGTTGCTTTTGTTTCCTTTGAGTCTACCGGTAGTTCCTTTTGCCACGCCGTAAAGTCCCGCAAATAGCAAACAAACGGGCATAAAAAAGCATAAATAACTAAGATGAAACGCCACCACGTCGCCAAAGGCGGTTTTAGTCTGCGCCGTATTTATAGCAGGATAAAAATCCGCCATAAACGCCGTAAAGTCTCTAAAAGCCGCGTGAGCGGACAAGATATCTTCAGGTATGACAAAGAGGCTAAGAGCTACCAAAGCATAAGCGACCAGGCTAATAAAAAAGGCGGTTTCAAGCTTCCTTGCGGCTAGTCTTAATCTTGCTTTTAGTCTTATAGTCTTATTTTTCAGCTCTATAACTGCGACCTTTTAGCGATTTTTGAGCGTATTATACCATCTTCTTGAAGTCTTCCTTGCCCAAATTTACGCTCTTTATATGCCGCCTATTTGACTTTACGCGGTTTAATCCAGCCTGCTTTTGGCAAAAACTAAAATTTTGGCGCCGTTTGCGCGTATCTTTGAGCAAGTTTGTTTGCCGCGACCGACTTTATCCCGCAAATAGGGCGCATATTAGCTAGACAAGCCATCCGTAATCAATATTAATCGCGCTTTTTGCGTAAGCTTTTGTTTTTAATTTGCTGAGATATTTATTTCATGACGCTCCTTGCGTAATCTTGGCAAAATCCTTTAAGACGCCTTTTATCCGGCTATTTTACGGGCATCAGCGGTAACGGCGCTAACCGCTTTTACATATCTTGCAAGGCCTGTCTGATTCTTTCATGCCGTCTCGGAGTCAGGGCGTCTTTTCTACCGCTTAGAATTTTCAAATTTAGGCTCAAGATAAGTCAAAAACTTTCGCAGACGTTTTTCTCAAAGCAACTGCGTCCCATCGGTAGCAAGTGAAGTGAAGTTAAATGCGAGAAGTATGATTTTGACGAAGCTCTTAAAGCGGCTGACGTAGAGAAGTTAAAAATAAGTATATACGTTCCCAAATTTTAGATAATAAATTTAGAGAAGTTCTAAAGTATTTAGCAAAGGAAATAGAAGCTACTAAAATAGCAAATCTAACCGGCTTTTAGGCAAAATTTTCGGTACGCTAGCTCGCCTAAATGCTTATTTGAGTAGATAAAAATCGCCTTTACTTCGCTTTGCTTGCTACTTTGCAAGAAGCTAACGGCAAAACCGTAAAACGGCATTGAAATTTTTAGCTGCGACTTGCTTTGCTACCGCCCACCCAAAGGCTACGAGTATAGTAAAGTAGGGCAAAAGAAGATATGCTAAGCATGGACTTCTAAATTTAAAGGGAATTTTTAGGCGTAGTGACGGCGGCGACCACAGAGAAGTTAAGATATTACTTCATCTTAAAGAGTGCGTTCTGCTCTACATCTCGGCGTTTATAGCTTTTTAAGAAGTGGCTACAAGCGTAAGTAGTTTAAATATAGCACTAAAACTACGAAATAAAACTTATATCAGAAACTTTTGAGATTGATAAGGTAAAATTCGCTTAAGCTATCTTAAAC
>CAUQJU010000161.1:0-4008 GCA_963518005.1 uncultured Campylobacter sp. | reverse complement strand
GTTTTGATCTTCGCTTGCTTTGAAAGCTAAGTCCGCAAAGGCTAAATCTGCAAGCTAAATTTAAAGCGACCGGTTAAACCAGCCTTAATGCCTAGGCCTTAAATTTAGCGGGCGCGAGCTTTAAGGATTGGGGTTTTAAAGATAGATCTTGCCGCCAAATTTGATTAAAAATTTCAAGTCCGAAAAAACCAAAGCGCCGAATTTAACCGCCTTTTTTCAAATTCGGCACGAAAATTCCTCGCTTTTAATCTGCAAATTCGCGCCCCTAAATCACCGCCCAAATGCCAATCTAAAACCGACAAAAAATTTGCCGCAAAACGCGAGCTAACTAAATTTATAAATTTAAATGGTAAAATGCGCCCCGATTTTAAATGAATTAAAGGAAAAAAATGGGATTTTTAAGGTTTATTTTCACGCCGATCGCGGCGATTTTTAGGTTTATAAACACCTATTTCAAGGCGATGCTGTTTTTACTCATCGTCTTTTTGATATTTTTTAGCGGCAAGGGCGAAAGCGTAAATCCGCCCAACCTAACCCAGATAAATCTATCTGGCGCGATCATGGACGCAGGCGAAGCGCTAGAAAAGATCGAGGCCGCGCGCAAGGACGGCGACATCAAGGGCGTGCTGCTTTATATCGATAGCCCGGGCGGCGCGCTGGCGCCTAGCGTCGAGCTACACACGGCAGTCAAAAATCTACGCGCCGCAAAGCCAGTGGTTGCGTATGCGGGCGGGTCGATGACTAGCGGCAGCTACTACGCGGGTGCGGGCGCAAACAAGATTTTGGCAAATCCGGGCGCATTTATCGGATCGATCGGCGTGATAATGCAAGGCGCGGATGCTAGCGAGCTGGCGGCTAAAATCGGCGTCTCGCAGCAAGTCGTAAAAGCTGGCGAGTATAAAGAGGCGGGGACGTTTCTGCGCCCGTGGAGCAAAATCGAGCGCGAGCAGCTACAAGAGCTCGTAAACGCCAGCTACGAGATGTTCGTAAGCGACGTGGCGGCGGATAGAAATCTGGACGCAAACAAAAGCAAAGAGTGGGCCAACGCGCGGGTATTTCTGGCCCGCGACGCCGCAAAACTCGGGCTCATCGACGAGGTGAGCGATTATTATTCCGCGCGCGCCGAGCTAGAAAAGCTAAGCAGCGTGGCCGAGCCCGTCTGGGCAAAGCCGTCCGTCTACGAAAAAGCGGTGCAAAAATTTATAAATCAAGGCACAAACTCGCTAATCTCGGCGTTTTTTGAAACTAAAGCGAGGTAAAATTTAAAGGCGCGCCGTGAAAATAATCTCGAAATTTAAAGACAACTACGACCTTATGGTCTCAAAATACGGCCTTGACGAGACGCTAGTCTATGACCGCAAACCCGGCTCTCGTAAGCGCGGATGAGCTATGGAGCCTTAGCCGGGCCGATAAGTCGTTTTTAGAAAACGCGGGCTTGAGCTACAAAGTACGCGTAGGCAGGGACGGCAAGCTTAGCACTGATTTTTATGCGGGCGAGGGTTTGCCCAGACTGCTTCACTCCGTGATTTTTATCGGCAAAAACTTGGTTCATATTTTCGCCGCCGAGGGCAAAATTTACACCGATTTCGACCTTGCGGAAAACGAGCGAGAGGAGATGTATTTTAACGGCGATATTTTGACGTTTAAAGACGGATTTTGCGCTTATATCGCCTCGCGGTTTGAGAGCGATATTTTGCGCTTCGCCGCGCTTAGGGCAAACGACCCGGCGGCTCTTAGCAGCGCCGATAGGGCTAGCGAGAAGGAAAATTTAAGCGCGCCCATAGTGTTTTTTAAAAGGACGCAAACTACCGACTTCGTAGCGATAAATCCGCAGCTTAGCGCGATGGGGCTTTATCTGGACGCCGATTTCGTCTGGCAGAGTTTAGTTGAGTTTTTATCCGCGAAAAAAGACGCCGAGGCTCCCGTAGGCATGGTGCCAAACGAGATAAAAATCGCTAGCAAGGGCTTTGACGCAAAGCGTTCGTTTCGTCCGAAGATGAAATAACGCAGGCACCCTAGCCTAAATCGCTTTTTTATCTTTTCCTCCCGCGCGCCGTTTAAAAGATAAGCTTGGCGCAAAATACGACTCGTTTTTGGGTTAAGGCATCAATAAATTTAAGCGACTACGCCACGCCTTTTAAACGCCGATAAATTTAACCGCGCCCTTTGCGCCGATAAAATCGCAAATTTAAAATGCCGATTTTAAACGCAAAAGCCGCGAAACGATAAAATTTGCCGTAAATTTAAAACATAAAATCGCGCTATCGCCGGTTTTGAAGCGTAAATTTAAAGGCGTCCATTTTAACGCGACCTAATTTTATTGACGCTTTAAGGCGACGAAAATTCATCGTTTCTAAGGCGCAAAGCGGCAATCAAAATAAACGCGGCGCAGCCTACTTGCTAGCAAACAAAGTCGCGCGACTAGTAAATTTAGCTAACGGCTCGGTCTTATTTGCGAGGTAAATTACGGCAAATAAAGCATAAATCAATGACTAAATTTGCGGCGCCAGCCCCCAGCGCGCAGGCCTGGTTTTAAAATTTACTCCGCCGGCGCCCTTAACCGCTCGTAACCCAGCCCCTCTACCAAAATATAGCTAGCATCGATAAAGCGGTAGCTCTCGCGCGGCAGACGCGAGATAAACTCTGAGTAATCTAGCTCGGCTAGCACGCGGTAGCGGGAGGCCTCGCCGTCCTCTTCGCTCTTGTTGCCGCCGTCGCATCCTTCGCCGCCTACTAGCGTAATTTCCCAGCGCGCGACGTCTTTTGGCTTAACAAAGTCCAAATTTTGCCACTCCACGAAAGGCTCGTAAGGCAAAATAGTCGGCACGCCCTGCGTAAGCGCGTACGAGCGGGTGATATCGCCTTCGTCGTTTGCGCGGTAAAAGCGCTGTTTGCGCCGTAAGCGTCAAGGTATTGCACCGCGGTTAGGCGCTCGCTAAACTCCTTTGCGGGGCTTTGCGCAGCTAAAATTTCGTCTATGATCGCGCGATTTAGGGCAAAAGGCCTAACGACGCCGTAGCAGTGGTTTACGGTTGCGCCGCCCTCCAAATGTCCTTTTATCGCCCGCAAACCCGAGTTTATATCGCGCTCATAGTCAAATTTTTCTATCGTTTCTCGCGTATAGATTTTTCCGTCCTCGCCCTTGACGTCGTTTCCTAGCCTCCTCGATAAAATTTGTAGATACGAGATAGCTAAAACCCAGTCAAATACCGTCGCAGGCGTATTTACGCGCACTTTGTAGCTTTCCTCCTCAGTGTCGTAGCTAAGCTCAAATCCCCGCCCGCTCTTGCCCCAGATGCCTAAAACTACGCATTCGCATTCGCCTAAAAGCGAGCTTAAAAATGCCTCTTTATCAAAATTTTCGGCATTCTCGTCTATGCTAAACACCGCCAAATCAGGTATCAGCTCCGCAGCCTTGCCTACGCTCATTACGCCAAAATATCCCAAAAATAGCGGCCGCTTTTTATTTTTGACGCTAAATTCTACGCTCATCGTTTCTCCTTTTTAAACCGCGATTATGGCAGATGCGGGACAAAAAAGCCGGCGCGAAATTTGCGGATAAATTCGGCGCTATTTAGGGTTAAATTTAAGAGCAAAGCGCGGGTTTTGATTTGATAAATTTAAACGGATAAAAAGCGGAGCCAAATCAGGCGGCAAATTTGCAAAAACGGCGGGAATTTAGGCGCGTGGAGTTTGCGACGCGGGTAAATTTAGCGCCCGTTTAGACGCGATGGAAATTTGACGCGAAATTTAAGCAAGGCTGCGGCGTGCGTTTTGCGGCGTTTGCTTGCATTAAAACGCCTAAATTTAGTTAAACCTAGTAACCCAGCTTCCCAGATTCGTATCGACTTTGACCTCGATTATCTTGCCGCATCCCTCATCTAGGGTAAATTTGATCTCTTCGCTAAAATTTAGCTCAAAACCCTTACCCAGCCGCGCTCGCACATCTTTTAGAGGTATTTTTTGAACCGACTTCCAGTCAAAATCCTCGGGATCGTCCTTGTTTGG
>CAUQJU010000160.1:0-4019 GCA_963518005.1 uncultured Campylobacter sp. | reverse complement strand
CGACCTGCACGGCTGGGTGGCGTTTGGCGTGCTGCCGATATTTGCCTTCGTAAACGCAGGCATCTCGCTGCGAGGCGTCGGACTGGACGAGATTTTATCTCCAGTCGCGCTAGGCACGGCGCTAGGGCTTTTCGTCGGCAAGCAGATCGGGGTATTTTGTTTCAGTTTTTTAGCGATCAAATTTAAGCTAGCTAAGCTGCCGGAAGGCTCAAATTTCATCCAGCTTTACGGCATCGCGGTGCTTTGCGGCGTAGGCTTTACGATGAGCCTTTTCATTAACGGCCTAGCCTACAACGACACGGGCGCCTTTGCCTACACGGACAAGCTCGCTATCTTGCTAGGTTCGGTAGTTTCGGGCGCCGCCGGGTTTATATTGCTAAAATTTAGCACCGAAAATCCGGGCGCGATAGAAAAACGGTAGCGAGCAAAACGGCTCACTACCGCCGGCCACCTCGTAATCCATAAATCAAATCACAAACTACGCCGGCAAACGCCGCAAAAATCGCGCCGATAACCAGAGCCGCGGCAAGATTATAAGGCGCGCTATCGTTTGCTAGGGCGTAGGCGTCAAACCGCACATAAACGCCCCATCTGCCGCCCATTCCCCCCGGCGCAAAGAGCAGCCCGCTAAACGCGAGAAAACAAAATCCGCCGAGCAGGACAAACGCCGCCGTAAGTTTGACTAAATTTACCCGCCTAAAATCCTCTTTGCCGTAGTTTAGGCAAAAAACGGCCGCAAAAAAACACAGCCAAAAACACACGGCGCAGGCGTAAAAGGCTACGACTTCGATTTTTAATCCGTTTTTAGCCAAATCATCCAAAAACGGCGCAAAAACCCGCACGGCGCGGATAAAGCCCGGCCAAAAATTCGACCGAAAAATCTCTTCCGGACTCAAATTTAGCGCCCAAACTCCAAGCGCGGCAAAAAATATGACTCCGAGCGAAAACGGCGCCCAGCCGGCTAAAATAGCTCGCTCAAACAAGCCTTTACGCGCTGCAGAGTCACGCCCGAATTTGGTTTTCGCAGCTTCTTTTTCGTTCATCGTTTTCCTTAAATTTATCCATATTTTAAAGCGCGCTCAAAAATCAACCGTAAAATTTAACGGCAACCGCACAGTTGGTTTTGGTAGTCAAATTTGATCAAATTTGGCCGCCGTATCAGCTTTAAATTTTACCGCCGCATAGCGAAATTTGCCTCAAATTTGACGTAAATTTGACGCCGCTACGACTAAATTCAGCCGCAGACAAACCGCCAAATTTGACCTAAATCAGCGCGATGTTGTCGATATGTAGCGCCTCGTCCTCGTATTTGTATCCAAGAGCCGCCTCGATCTCCTCGCTCTTGCGCCCTTTTATGAGGGCTAGCTCGGCCGAGGAGTAGTTTGTTATGCCGCGGGCTAGCGCCAGACCGCTTGCGTCTTTGATGGCGAGCGTTTCGCCGCGCTCAAACTCGCCCTCCACCTCGCGGATGCCGACTGCTAGCAGGCTTTTGCCCTCTTTTAGCGCCTTTGCCGCGCCTGCGTCGATGGCGACCGAGCCGTTATCCGCGGCCGAGTAGGCGAGCCAGTATTTACGAGAATTTATCCTATTTTTGCCCGCCAAAAATAGCGTCCCGACCTCGCAGCCGCGTGCTGCTCGCACGATGTTTCGCGGATCCGCGCCGTTTGCAATGATGAGGTGAGTGCCGTTTTTGGTTGCCATCTGGGCTGCGATGATTTTGGTTCGCATGCCGCCGGTGCCAAATTTACTGCCCTCCGCACCCGCAGCGGCTCTAATGCTATCATCTAAATTCTCGACCAAATTTATAAATTTAGCGTCGGCAAAAACGCTTGGATTTTTATCGTATAGCCCGTCGATATCGGTCAAAATCACGAGCAAATCAGCCTCGATTAGACCCGCAACCAGCGCGCTTAGCGTGTCGTTGTCGCCCACTTTTACGCCCCTTATTCCCTCGCCCACGACGGGGTCGTTTTCATTGATGACGGGTATGATTTTTTTAGCAAGCAAGGAGCGCAGGACGCTACGCATATTTAGGTAGCGGCGGCGGTCGCTAAAGTCGTCCTTGGTTAGCAGCAGCTGCGCGACCTTTTTGCCGTGCGCCCAAAATAAAATTTGATAAAGATGGATGAGCGAAACCTGCCCGATAGCCGCCAGTGCTTGCTTTTCGACGATGGATTTTGGCTTGTGCGCGAGCTTCATCTGTCCCATGCCAGCCCCCACGGCGCCAGAGGTAACAAAGACCACTTCGGCGTTTTCGTTTAGCTCGCTTAAATTTGCTACGATTTGCTTGATTTTATCCTCGTTTAGCGAGCCGTCCGCGTTTGCCAGCGTGGAGGTGCCGACTTTTACGACGATGCGTTTTACGCCGCCTAGAAGCTCTTTTCTGTCCATTTTATCGCTCCGAATTTTTTGAAAATTATACCCAAAACGGCTTATTTTAAATTTTAGCTTTAAAATGCGGCGGCGGCGCGAAATCTAGGTAAATTTAACCAAGCGGCGCGACCTTGCGGGCGATTACCGCGCAAATCAAACGCCTGATAAAACCTGCGCGAATTTAGCAAGGCGTTTCGTTTGCGGCAAATTTACGCCAAAGCGGCCGAGCGTTTGCAAACTAGCGGGAGCAGTTAAAACTCGGGCGAAATTTAAGCCGCGCTGCGTTCGCTCGCGCGCCATTTAAACCGTGCCGTAAATATCTAAAATACCGAGCGCGCCGCAGGCAAGCTAAAACGCGCGGCAAATTTACTCCGCAAAATCCGCATAAACGCCTAGCCCGCTCTAAGATTCAAACTCGCGGCAAATTTGGCCTCCAAGCGCAAAATTTAGCTTAAATTTAGCCCGTAGACACACATCTTGCACGAGTTTTTGATCTTGCTAAAAATGCGGAAAATTTTCGCCGCAAGGCACCATTTTTCAGGCCTTATGTCCATCATCACGCCCGTTTTTAAAAGCTTAATGCGCTCGTCCCACGCTTCAAGCGACCTCTCGTCGTCGATGCCGAGTTTAAATTTAGGCGGATTTGCGATATAGCGCAGTACGTCGTGCTTTTTAGGCTCTATGTCAGCGGCGAAACGACTGAGTAAATCAAGCATAACTACGCCGCTAAATCTCTGCGCTAAATTTCGCATAAACGCCGAAATCTCAGGCTCGCTAAAATACATCGCCACGCCTTCTAGTACGAAGATAAACTTCGCTCCCTCGTGCCGCGCGCGCAGTTCGTCCATCCACGCGGCCTCAAACATCGAGGCTTTGAGGCTAAAATTTAGCGCGGATTTTGGCACTAGCTCGCCCCGCAGGTCAATGACGTCGGGTAAATCAAGGTCGTAAAACAAGGCGCCCGGTAGCTGCTTTTCAAGCCTTAGCGGACGCGTATCAAGCCCAGCTCCGACTTGGACTACGACTAGCTTTTCGCCCGCGTTTTTGCGAGCGAAATCTAAAATCTCGTCGTCGAAAAACCGCGCTCTAATCACGGTGCCGGTTTTGCTAAATTTGCCGCCTTTAAATTTAGCGAAATCATAATCTATGCGCTGCATAACCGGGCGCGAAAAGGGATCGCCTAGGATCGGTTCCGGCTCGTCGTTATCCAGTGCGCGAAAATACAAATTTATAAACAGCGTCTCTGAAATCGCGTCGTTAAATTTGACCTTTTTTGCTTGCATAGCTTCTCCTTTATGATAATCTATCGCAATTATAACTCAAAAAGGAGAAATCCGCGCTTTCATTTTACGCGGCGGCGTAAATTTAAAAATAGCGGCGAAAGACGGCGTAAATTTAGCCCGCTAAATTTAGCGCAAAAGACGGGCGCATTTACCCGTCTATGCTATATCCGATACTGCGCACGGTTTTGATTAGCTCAAAAGGCAGCTTCGCGCGTAGTTGGCGCACGAGCGAGCGCAGGCGATCGGACGAGACCTCTTCGTCTTTATAGATACTCCACTCAAGCTCTTGGATCGTTACTACGTGCGGGGCGTTTTTGGCCAAAATTTCTAAAAACAATCCCTCTTTTTTGCCCAGCATTATAT
>CAUQJU010000159.1:0-4052 GCA_963518005.1 uncultured Campylobacter sp. | reverse complement strand
CGCCTATATTGTAGTTTAAGTTGCGATTCTTTATTTCTTTATATAATGTGTGAAGTGCTCCTCTAATATATCTTGCGCTACAACGATTTATTTTTCCTGTTCCTTTTTGCTCATCTTCTTTGTCTTCTAGATTTCCAGTGTCTAACCAAACTACGCTTGATTTGAAAAATCGAAATTCGTGCTGTTTTTGTTTGTTTATGTCCTCATCAACAATAAGTTCCCCATTATAAAATGCATTGCCATAAAGCTCGCAAATTTTTCTTTCTGAGCGATAGTTATTTGTTAAGGTGTGTTTTAGATTTTCTCTGTCTGTCTGCTCAAGTCTTTCAAATAGTCTTTGAAAAAATGAAGTTTTAGCTTCATCCTTATCATCTATTTTTTCGATAATATCATCATCTATAACTGGCGCTAGCTGTTTGTGATCGCCTACTAAAATTATTTTTTTGGCTTTTATACACGGTATCAAAAGCTCACTCAATGTTGCACGACCCGCTTCATCCACTATGGCTATATCAAATTTAATCTCTCTAAAACTATTCCAAGATGAGATGCCGATCAATGTACCGAAAATCAAGCGGATATCTCTGGTAAACAAAGCCGCCAATTCTTTTTCTTTTCCTTCTTTTTTATTTGCAATTTTTGAGCTTATACTTTGAAGTCTTTTTGCGAAGTCATTTTGCAGGTCTTTTAGTTCGTCTTGTATTTTTAGGTTGTTATGAGTTATGGGATTTTCTTTGATTCTTTGCAAATTTTCTTTTATAAGCTTATTTAAAATTACTTCCGGACGATATTTTTTAGCTGTTTCTCCCATTTTTCCAGAGTCGTTACCTATGCGTAAAATTTTGTCTTCGCCTGTGCATATTTTTTCTAATACATTATCGACGGCTTGATTGCTTTGGGAGGAGACTAAAATTTTATCGTGTTTTTTGGTGGATAAAATTTGATTTACTATTTCTGTTATAGTTGTAGTTTTGCCAGTGCCTGGGGGGCCTTGTATGAGCAGAATTTCGCAATTATCGCCCAGGCTGACACTTTTTTGTACGGCTAATTTTTGATTTTCATCAAGCGAACTGTTATGAAAATTTAGAATATTGACTAAATCATTTTTTATAAATTCTTTTGGATTATTTATTTTTCTTAGCAGATTTGGTATTGCTACATTTGCGCTTTGTAAATCTCGCAAAGCTTTATCTTTTTTGTTCCAAATGATCTCTTCCACTTGGTAATCGTAGCTTATTTTGTACTCTTGCTTGTCATTGAAATTTATATTCGCGCCATACTTATCTAATTTTACTATCAAATTTCTAGTATCTGGTTTGTACTCTGAAATTACCCCGTTAAAAGAAATATTATTTTGCTCCATGATTATATTTTGACCTTGCTTAAAATCTTTTTCGAATTTTTGTACATGATTTTTTGGATTTACGTCCGCTTCTATAGCTTTTTCAAATTCGCTTATTTCACTGTCTTTGTTGTTTTCTTTTAGTAAAATTTCAAATACAAGCTCATCTTGACTCTTGTTTTTGCTTTTTAGTATAGCAAGCTTTACATTTTTCTTTTCTTGTATAGTTTTGTATTCGGCCTGTAAAAACTCTTCTTCTGATTTTATAGACTTTTTGTCTATTTCAAGGTTTTTATTTATTTGCTGTTGCTTTTTAAGGTTCTGTTCTAAGTTGTTTTTAAAAATTCTTATATCATCACAGTCTTGATTTGTTTTACCATATTTGAAATTTATAACAAATTTATCAAAAGTTTCTATGCCGTCTGTGTAAATTTCATCAATTAGTTTTTGGTTGTTTTCTATAATGCTAAAACAAAACAAATTTGTATTTTTATTTTCTTCGTCAGCGGAACAGCAAAATACTAGATCGCCGATAGCTATTTTGATCTCTTTTTTCTTATTACGCTCATCAAATTTCCAAAATGGATTTTTACCATTGATTCTTTCTTCTATATGATAACCTAGATTATAAATATCGTCTAGATCATTATTTTGCATGTACCTATCTAAAATATTATCCCAAAGCTTGATTTCAAAAGTTCTTGTTTTTTGATATTGGTATAATAATTCTTTAAATTTAGTTTGTATATCTATTAGATTGATTCTATCTTTCGGATTTATTGATAGCATTTTTCTAGACAGTAAAAATAGCTCATTTTCAATATCATCAAGATTATATTCATTGTTGATTTTATAAAATAAATTTTCTAAGTCATTGGGGCTTTTATAAATTTCATAAAAATCAAAATCCTCAAAGTTATCTACGATAAGTTTTATCATGCAAAGACCGAACGAATAGATATCGCTTTCTTGGCAAATTTCATTTGTATTTAGTTGCTCTGGAGAATAAAATGTTTCATTGCGCTCATTTTTAAGTATAGAGTAAAGATAACTTCTGCCAAAATCAAGTAAATAAGCATTGTTTTCATAATCTACCAAAATATTTTCAGGATTGATATTTCCGTGGTACAAATCCTTTTGATGTATGTAGCTTATGGCTGAGATGATTTGCATATAGCATTTTATAAGATCTATGTAATCAAGACCTTTATTTTCAAGTATTTCCACACCTTCATATTCTTTTTGTATAAAATAGAAATTTTCGTCGTCTTCATCTATTATTAAGTTACTTATGTTTTGATGAGAAATACCGCTTAAATTCTTTGCGGTATATGAAAGCGTATTACTTTGTTTGTCTTTTGGCGCTGTTTCAATAATGTATTTGTTATGATTATATTCGGCCGCAACTTTACCTTTTCCGCAAGAGCTAACAATTTTATATTTATTTAAAATTTTATCGTTCATATTTGATTTTCCGTTTTTAATTTTAGATGTATTTTATCTTATTATGTTTTATAAAAAGCTGTTTTCGTGAATGCTGACATAATTCGTAAAATATTTGTGATATAATTTTGAATCAAAATAAACAATAAATGGGGTGAATGCAGCATGATACTAATAGCAGGGCCTTGCGTCATCGAGAGCGAACAGCTCGTTTTTGACGTGGCAAAAAGGCTGGTTAAATTTAACGAAGATAAGCGGATAGATTTTTATTTCAAATCAAGCTTTGACAAGGCAAATCGCACGAGCATAAGCTCGTTTCGCGGGCCCGGACTTGAAAAAGGGTGCGAAATTTTAGCCAAGGTCAAAAAGGAATTCGGTTTTAAAATTTTAACCGATATCCACGAGAGCTACCAGGCCGCACCCGTAGGCGAAGTAGCCGACGTGCTGCAAATCCCTGCGTTTTTGTGCCGCCAGACCGATCTACTCGTAGCTGCAGCCAAAACAAAAGCCGTGGTAAATATCAAAAAAGGGCAGTTTTTAGCGGCGTCTGCTATGAAGCACTCGGTCAAAAAAGTGCTAGAAACGCGCGGCGTAAAGGGCGACGGGTACGAGGTTGCTAAGCAAAACGGCGTGTGGCTAACCGAGCGAGGTAGTACCTTTGGCTACGGAAATTTAGTCGTAGATATGCGAAATTTGGTGCTGATGAGAGAATTTGCGCCCGTGATTTTCGACGCGACGCATAGCGTGCAGATGCCGTCGGCTTTGGGCGAGAAAAGCGGCGGGGACGCGAGATTCGTGCCGTATTTGGCGCGTGCGGCGGCGGCTGCGGGCGTGGACGGATTTTTTTATGAGACGCACGTAAATCCTTGCGAGGCGCTTTGCGACGGGCCGAATATGTTAAATTTGGACGAACTAGACGCAAATATCGCTCAAATTTTTAAGATAAAAGACGCCCTAGGCGATGCAAACTAAGGGCTTTTTGTGGGTGCTAGGCGGCGCGGTCGCCGAATGCGGCTGGGCGTATGGGCTAAAACACGCCCAAAACGCCGTAGGATTCGCGCTTACTGCCGCGTTAGTCTGCGTTAGCTTCGTATCGTTTATGAAGGCTATGAAATACTTGCCCGTTAGCGTTGCATATACCGTATTTGTGGGATTTGGAGCATTTTTTATCGTGGTCGCCGAAAGCGTTAGCGAATACAGCTCAAGCGGCCAGATGCCCGATTTATTGCGGCTATTTTTCATAGCGACGCTGATTGCTGGCGTACTG
>CAUQJU010000158.1:0-4071 GCA_963518005.1 uncultured Campylobacter sp. | reverse complement strand
GAACAGCACTAATCTCATTAGGGTTGCTTAACTGCATAGTTTTTAGCTTTTGTCTTAAAGTAAATAAAAGCACCTTTTTCTCTTTCAATAACGCGTTAAGTTCTGCAACGCTTTTGTCTTTAATATCAGTATATTTCATTTTCACTCTCTCGCGTTACGATTTTAGTCTTAAACGGAAGTTTGTGGATGGCTAGAGTTAGAGCTTCGCGCGCTAATTCCTCATCTACGCCCGCCATTTCGACTATTATACGACCTGGTTTTATATTCATAACCCACTCTTCGACTCCGGCTTTACCTTTACCCATACGAGTTTGTAGAGGTTTTTTGGTTAGCGGCTTATCTGGGAAAACTCTGATCCAAGTTTTAGCTTGGCGTTTTACGTGGCGGGTTAGAGCCACACGAGCCGCTTCGATCTGGCGCGAATTTACGCGGCCCGCTTCTACGGCTTTTATTCCGATCTCGCCCATAGCAAGATCAGCGCCGCGAGTAGCTTTACCGCGGTTTCTGCCTTTCATCTGTTTGCGAAATTTAGTTCGTTTTGGCATCAACATGATTATTTACCTCTTCTTGCTCTGCGCGGTTTTTTATCGGCTTTTTCTTCTTCGTTCTTTTCAGGTTGAACGCCTTTTTGAAGAACCTCGCCTTTAAATATCCACACTTTTATACCTATGTTTCCATAAGTCGTATGCGCTTCGGCAACGCCGTAATCGATCTTAGCTCTTAGAGTGTGAAGCGGAACGCGACCCTCTAAGTACCACTCGGTTCTAGCGATCTCAGCGCCGCCAAGACGTCCTGCAACTGAAATTTTGATACCTTTAGCGCCTGATTTTTGAGCGCCTTGGATAACTTTTTTCATCGCGCGTCTAAATGCAACGCGTTTTTCAAGCTGCATTGCTACGTTTTCCGCAGCTAGCTGAGCCGAAGCTTGAGCTTTTCTTTCTTCTTTGATATTTACGTTTACTTCTTTGTTGATTAGCTTTTGGATATCCTCTTTAAGCTTCTCTACGTCAGAGCCCTTTTTACCGATGATAATACCGGGGCGAGCTGCTACGACGGTTACGCGGATTTTCTTAGCGGTTCTCTCGATCAAAATTTGAGAAACGCCCGCGTAGTAAAGTTTCTTTTTCAAGAAAGCGCGAATTTTGTAGTCTTCGCCGATATTTTCAGCCAAAGTTCCTTTAGCAGGAAACCATCTTGACTCCCAGTTGCGGTTTATTCCTAGTCTTAGACCTATCGGATTTACTTTCTGACCCATATTACGCTTCCTTCTTTTCAGGTTTAGATACTTCTACTAAGATATGAGAAGTCGGTTTGCGGATTCTGCTTGCGCTTCCTCTCGCTCGCGGTCTAAATCTTTTTAATACTGGGCCCGCATCCACGCGGCAGCTTGTTACGATAACCTCTTCAGGCTCGAATCCGCCGTTAGCTACCGCAGAGCTGATAGCCGTAGCGATAAATTTGGCGCCGCGGTTTGGCATAAAGCTAAGGCTGGCTAGCGCAAACTCTGCGTTCATACCTTGTACTTCTCTTGCGATTAGTCTGGCTTTAGTCGGAGATAATCTTACGAATTTAATAATTGATTTGCTCATCTTATCCCCTTACTTACCGATTTTCTTTTGCACTGAGCCTTTGTGACCCTTAAATGTGCGCGTAGGAGCAAATTCGCCTAGTTTATATCCGATGTGGTTTTCAGTAACGTATACTGGAATGAAGCTCTTGCCGTTATGAACGTTAAACGTTAGGCCTATCATTTCAGGCACTATCGTGCTGCGTCTAGACCATGTTTTTATCGGCTTGTTGTCGTTAGCTTTTTTAGCGGCAACGACTTTTTTCATTACATGCTCATCGACAAAAGGTCCTTTTTTGAGTGATCTTGCCATCTCTATTTACCTTTCCTTCTTGAAATTATAAGCTTATCGCTAGCCTTCTTGCGGCGAGTCTTAGCACCTTTAGTTGGTTTACCCCATGGAGTAACAGGATGACGGCCTGAGTTTTTCTTGCCCTCACCACCGCCGTGCGGGTGATCTACCGGGTTCATCGCAGAACCGCGAGTTTGAGGACGGATACCTCTGTGGCGATTACGTCCGGCTTTACCGATAGTTACGTTTGCCCAATCTTCGTTACCTACTACGCCAATACTAGCCATGCACTCTGCAAGCACTTGTCTCATCTCGCCGCTTGGCAAGCGAAGCATTACGTATTTTTCCTCTTTACCCATTAGCTGAGCATAACCGCCGGCTGAACGAGCCATCTGAGCGCCCTTGCCCGGTTTTAGCTCCACGTTGTGTACGATGGTACCAACCGGGATGTTTCTTAGTTTCATCGCGTTACCGGGTTTTATGTCTAGGCCTGCCTCTGCTGCTGCTACGACATCGCCAACGTTGAGTCCGTTTGGTCTGATGATATAGCGTTTCTCACCGTCTTTATAAGCGATAAGCGCGATGCGGCAGTTTCTGTTCGGATCGTACTCAATAGCTTCGACCTTGCCTTCGATACCGAATTTGCGGCGTTTAAAGTCGATGATTCTATAAAGTTTCTTCGCTCCGCCTTCTTTATGTCTAGAAGTTATTCTTCCGTTATTATTTCTACCGCCGCTTACAGGGATTTTTACAAGCAAGCTTCTCACGCTAGGTTTAGCAGTGATGTCCTCGCTTGATAAGCCCGTCATAAATCTGCGGCTAGGTGTATAAGGTTTATATGTTTTTATCGCCATCTTACGCCTCCGTGTTTTCTAGACTTGAGCCTTCAGGCAACTGAACGTAAAATTTCTTTATCTCGCTTCGTTGTCCTTCTCTTCCTTTGAAACGCTTAACTTTTCCGTCGATTCTAAGCGAATTTACGCGAAGCGGCGTTACTCCAAAATACTCTTTCAAAATTTCTTTCAGCCTGTTTTTAGTCATCTTAGGCGAAGTTTGTATGACGACCACGCCTTGTTCTTGAAGACCGAGAGTTTTTTCCGTATATAAAATCGTTTTGATATCAGTTATATCTGCCATTTCAGCCCTCTTTTATTATAGATTCAAGTGCGGCCTTCTCGATAACGACGGCACCGTAAGTCGCCACTAAATAAGCGTTTATCTCGCTCGCATCGATTAGATAGCAGTTTGATAAATTTCTAAACGCCAATAGCGTGTTGTCGTCAAGCAGATCTTTTACGACCAAAGCGTCTCTCAAATTTAGCGCGCTGATTGCTTTAGCAGCGTCTTTAGTCTTGCCGCTTGCGATCTCTATGCTATCTACCGCGAAAATTTTACCCGCGTTAGCTTTTTCGTTTAGCGCGAACTCAAGCGCCAATCTTTTTTGCTTTTTATTGACCTTTTGGAAATAGTTTCGCTCGTTGCTCGGACCAAACGCTACCGCGCCGCCTACCCAGACGTTAGTTCTAGTTGAGCCCGCTCTAGCGCCGCCGCGACCTTTTTGTCTCCACGGTTTTTTACCGCCGCCGCTTACGAAAGCTCTGGTTTTGGTGTGAGCCGAATTTGAACGCATGCCGGACAAATAAGACTTAACGTAAAGATATAGGTTGTGCGGGTTAATCTGGGCGTAATTAGCCGGTAGATCAAGCTCGCTAGCTTTTTCAAATTTTTCGTTTAATACGCAAACTTTACTCATTTTACTATCCTTATTCTGCCCATTGCGCCGTTATAGCCAGCGACGCTGCCTTTTAAAACCAAAATTCCGTTTTCGGCGTCAAAGCTTACGATCTCGTTTTTAACGGTAACTTTTTCGTTTCCGGTGTGTCCGGCCATCTTCATACCAGGCTGAACGCGTCCCGGCCACTCGCGGTTACCGATAGAGCCGTGTCTTTTGTGGAAGCGAGAACCGTGGCTTTTTGGACCGCCCGCAAACCCGTGTCTTTTTACGACGCCTTGATAGCCTTTACCTTTTGAGCTGAAGCTAACTTTTAAAATTTTAGCCGAGCTAAGCGGACTAAAATCAAGATCGCCCGCCTCTTTATTGGCGACTTGTAGGGTTGCGAATTTATTAAATTCCGCCGTTAGGCTATATTTTTTTTGCTGACCCTCTATGGCTTTATTTTTTGCTTTACCTTTAGCATAAGCTACTATAGCG
>CAUQJU010000157.1:0-4122 GCA_963518005.1 uncultured Campylobacter sp. | reverse complement strand
TTAGTAAAATCGGCGTCTTTAAGATTTAGGAGACTTTATGAGAAGACGCGGCAATGGGAATTTGATATTTTTCGGCGTTATTATTTTGCTTTTAGTTGCGGCGATAGCTTTTTTATTTACTTCAAAAACATTTGAGCGAGAAGCGCCTAGCATAGCTATCTCGGATCAAATTTACTGGAACCTAACCTCGCCTCTGCCGATCAAAATAACCGACGAAAGCGGCGTGAAATCGGTTAAAATTTCACTCGTAGACGAAAAAGGCAGCGTAAATTTGCTAACTCAAAAATTTGAAGCGCCGTCTGAAATCGTCGATTTAAATTTGAGTTTTCCAAAAACGGGATTCGGCGCACAAAAAGATATTTATAACATCATAATAGAGGCCACGGATACGAGCAAATGGGGGTTTTTCCTCGGCAACACGCAAAAAAAAGAGGTCAAAATCACCGTCGATAACAAAAAACCCGACGTAAACATCCTAAACCACTCGTACGCCATCACAAAAGGCGGTAGCGCGACGGTCGTATTTAAGGCAACTGACGAGATGCTAAAAGAGGTCTATATAGAGACGAATTACGGTAAAAAATTTATCCCGAGCAAATTCGTAAAAGACGGCTACTACGCCTCGCTAGTGGCTTGGCCGGCGCAGCAAGGCTCCTTTAGCGCCGACGTCGTAGCGCTTGATGCGGCGGGGAATATAACCAAAAGCAAGATAAGATTTTTCTACCAAGATAAAAAATACCGCATCTCAAAGATAAAACTGGACGGACAAAGTAGATTTCTAAACGAGAAAATCCCCGAGCTAGCGCAGCAATACGCCAAAAATTACGACGCGATGAGCAATCTGGAAAAAATGAAATTCGTAAACGAAAATCTCCGCGAGGCAAATGAGAAAATAATCTCGCAAATCGCCGCAAAAGTCGAGATAGATGCGGCGGAAAATTTTAGCGTAAATAAATTTTATCCGCTAAAAAACGGCAAAGCGGTAGCGAGTTTCGGCGACCACAGATATTATACATTTGAGGATAAAGACGTCAGCGAAAGCTGGCACATGGGTATCGACCTAGCCTCGACGCAAAAAGCCGACATCGTCGCTAACAACGACGGCACGGTCGAATTTGCCGCAGATAACGGCATTTATGGACGCAACATCCTGATAAATCACGGATTCGGGCTATTTTCGCTCTACGGACACTGCAGTTCGCTAAACGTCAAGGCCGGCGACTCCGTCAAGGCCGGCGACGTCATCGCAAACACCGGAGTTACGGGCCTAGCGATGGGCGATCACTTGCACTTTGGCATGCTGGTGCAAGGCATAGAAGTGCGTCCCGAGGAGTGGATGGATAACGGCTGGATGAAGGATAACGTAACCGGCGTTTTGAACGCGGCTAAAAAAATGGTCGAATAAATTTGCCATTTTGTTGTAAATTTGTTGTATAATGGCAAGAATAAGAAAAATAAGGGCGAAAATTTGAAACAAATAACTATAAAATCAGCCGTAGAAGGCGTAGGCATCGGACTTCACAAGGGCGAACCGATAAAAATCACGCTTGAGCCGCTCGGTGCAAATTCTGGGATAATATTTTACAGAAAAGATCTCGGAGTGAGCTTTAAAGCGGAGCCAAAAAATGTGATAAATACTCAAATGGCAACCGTAATCGGCGGCAAAGAGGGCTACATCTCGACGATCGAGCACCTCCTTAGCGCGATAAACGGCTACGGCATCGACAATATCCGCATAGTCCTAGATGCCAACGAAGTTCCCGTCATGGACGGCTCGGCGATAAGCTACTGCATGATGCTGGATGAAGCCGGCACGGCTGAGCTTGACGCGGACAAAAAAGTAATCGTAATCAAACGCCCGGTAGAAGTAAACAAAAACGGAAAATTCGCCAGAGTAACGCCGTCAAATAACCCGAAATTCGACTTTACGATCAAATTTGCCCACCCGATAATCGGCGAGCAAAACTACGTGTTCGAGTTTAGCAAACAAGCCTACATCGAGGAGATCGCGCGCGCTAGGACGTTTGGATTTTTAAAAGACGTGCAAATGCTAAGAGCACAAAATTTGGCCCTCGGCGGCAGCCTAGACAACGCCATAGTCATCGACGATAATAAAATTTTAAATCCTGAAGGTCTGCGCTTTGAAAACGAATTCGTTCGTCATAAAATTTTAGACGCGATCGGCGATCTAAGTCTGATGGGCGCGCCATTGATGGCTAACTATACGAGCTTTGCGGGCAGCCACGAGCTAAACCACGAGCTAACGCTAGCTATCCTAAGCGACGATAAAAACTACGAAATCGTCACGCTAAAAGGCGACTTCGCGCGCGAATATCAAAAGGTATTTGCATAAAAAATATCCAAATTTTAGTTATCGCTCTTAGCTCGCCGCTAATCGTCGGTATTTATGACGAAAACGGCGAGTTTATAGAGCAAATTTCTAGCGAAGAAAAATCCGACGTCTCTCTCGTAAAAATAATGGATGATATTTTAAACGGCGGTAAATTTAATCTACGAAAAATTATCTACGCAAACGGCCCGGGAAGCTTTATGGGCGTGAAAGTCGCCTACGTCGTTTTAAAGACGATTAGCATCGTAAAAGAGTGCGAATTTTACGCGGTTAGCGGCTTTGAGCTAAACGGCGGCGCTCCGATACGGGCGAATAAAAACTTAAGCTTCGTAGATACGCCCGATGGCATCAAGCTACAAAAAGCGCATGCGGGCGAATTTGGCTTGCCGCAAAATTTAGCCGTTTTAAATCTAAATTTAGATACTCTACCAAATTACGTTATACAAGCCGTTTAGGAGATTTTTTGCAAATTTTAGTTCCCGCCACGAGCGCAAACATTGGCCCCGGTTTTGACGCCCTAGGACTTGCCTTAGAGCTACACAATACAGTCGAGATAACGAGGGCAAATTTCGCCTCAGTAAGCATTTTAGGCGAAGGCAAAGACAACGCGCTTCTTAAGAAAAACAACATTTTTTTATCTATTTTCAATGAAATTTACGTCAAACTAACGGGCAAAAAAGATACTTTTCGCATGATTTTTACCAATCAAATCCCGTTTTCTCGCGGTCTTGGCAGCTCCTCTGCGGTAATCACTTCAGCCATCGCGGCAGCTTACGCAGCGGCCGGATTTAAGGCTGATAAAAGCGCTATTTTAAACCAAGCTCTAGTTTACGAAAACCACCCCGACAACATCGCTCCGGCTACGCTTGGCGGCTTTGTTAGCTCCGTCATTGAAAACGGCAAGGTAAAATCTCTAAAAAAACCTTTAAGCGCCGATATAAAAGCCGTCGTCGTAATCCCGGATAAGCCGATGAGCACGAACGAATCTCGCGCCAAGCTACCTAAAAATTTCACTATGGGCGAGTGCGTTAGCAACCTCTCTCACGCTGCATTTCTCACGGCTTGTTTTTTTAGCGAAAATTACGAACTTTTAAGAACGGCGGCAAAAGACGTCATGCATGAGCAAATCCGCATGCAAAGCCTGCCCGAGCTCTTTGAAGTGCGCAAGATAGCCTACGAAAACGGTGCGCTTTTAAGCACGCTTTCTGGCAGCGGATCGAGCTTTTTAAATATCGTTTACGCGGGCGATGCGGCAAATTTAAAACAAAAACTGCAAGATAAATTTAAGAGCTTTCGGATTGAAATTTTTAATTTCGACAACGACGGGATAAAAATCCTACAAAGCTAAAAAAAAGCTAAAAGAAGTTATAATAATGGCTCAAAAATTTATCCCTATCAGGACGTGCGTGGTCTGCAAAAAGCGCTTTGAACAGCAAATTTTGCGTAGATACAGACTGATAAATTCTTCGCTATTTTTCGGAAACGGAAACGGACGCAGCTTTTATCTTTGCGAAGAATGTCTAAAAAAAGACGAGAAAATTTTAAAAAAATCGCTCGGAAGAGTCGCAGGCAGCTTTATAGCGACGCTACAAAACGGGCAAAATTTAAAGGAGATACTCTTAAATGGGGACTGTTCGAATTTCAGAGATAGCAAATGAGCTCGGCTACAATAGCAAAGAGGTTTTAGAAAAGGCTATTGAGCTTGGGCTAAAGGTCAAAACGCACTCAAGCGGCGTTAGTCCTGAAGAAGCGGCGGCGCTATACACCTACAT
>CAUQJU010000156.1:0-4148 GCA_963518005.1 uncultured Campylobacter sp. | reverse complement strand
ACCTAGGTTACGATAGAGCGGGCAAGGAAGCTCAGCTAAATTTGATCCAAAAATCCGTCAAAGACGCGCAAATTTCGACGAATTTTATTTCAAAAGAGTACGGGAAGTTTGTCTATGCCGAGTAAAAATTTTATCGATTACGCAGTTACGCTGCTCTATAAAGACCGCGCCGATCACGCTTTTAGCTTTTTTATCTTCGCTTTTATCGTGTTTATCTTAAGCGCGGTTCTTTTCGTCTCAAGCTCCATCCAGAGCGACCTTACGAATTTGACCCGCTCAAAGCCGGAAGTCGTCGTCGAGGCTCTGCGCGCGGGCAAACGCGACTTGATACACGACGGCTACATCTACGACGTATCTAAGATCGCGGGCGTAGCTAGCGTAGAGGGCGCGGTCGAGGGAGAGTATTATTTCGCGCAAAAAAGAGTCTGGTTTCACATCGTCGGCGATGAAAATTTAGACGAAAACGAGATGATCGTGGGCGAAGGCGTGAAAAAAGAGATGGCGGAGCTTTATTACGAGGACGTTTTTAACTTTTTAACCGAAGAAAAGATGATACCGATAAAGATCAACAAAACCGCGCCGCATGAAACGGGTATCGTCTCAAACGACGTCATCTATATGAATCCCGCCACCGCGCGCGAGGTGCTAAGCCTAAAAGAGGGCGAATACACGAGACTCTACGTCGAGGTACCAAACGTAAACGAGATCAGCGAAGTGGCCCTAAAGATCCAAAACGTCTATCCAAACACCGAGGTTACGAGCATCGAGGACGGAGTAGCCAAAATAAGGCACCTTTACTACTACAAAGGCGGCATTTTTATGGTGCTTTACGTCGTGGCGATGGTTTCGTTTTTCATCCTGCTGAAAAATCAAATTTCGCTCGCTTACGGCGAGAAAAAAAAGGAGATCGCGATATTGCGCAGTATCGGCTTTAGCGTGAGAAATATCATCGCGCTTAAATTTATCCAAAACATCGTCGTTTCTTTTAGCGCCTATTTGCTAGGCGTCGCGGGAGCCTATATCTACGTGTTTTTATTCGGCGCGCCGTTTTTACGCGATATATTTTTAGGCAGCGAGGTGGCGAATTTTACGGATTTCACGCCGATCATCGACTTTAATATGCTATTTTTGATCTTTGTTTTTAGCGTGATTCCGTTTTTGGCATTCGTCATCATCCCGTCGTGGCGCATCGCCGTTAGCGACATGAGCGAGGCGGTAAAATGAACGCAATAGAAGTAAAAAATCTCTGTAAAATTTACAATCAAAACAAACCGAACGAATTTCACGCTCTGAAAAATATAAATTTGACGGTAAAAAGCGGCGACCTAGTCATCCTAAGAGGCGTCAGCGGTAGCGGCAAAAGTACGCTGCTTGGAATACTCGGCGCGCTTAGCAAACCAAGCAGCGGAGAAGCGCTGATCAACGGTCGCAACGTCTCAAAGCTGCCCGATATCATGAGCTCAAATTTTAGACATAGCGAGGTCGGGTTTATATTTCAGTCATTTAACCTGATCGAGGGGCTTAGCGTCTATCAAAACGTTCTAGCACCGCTAAGTCTGACTAGCCTAAAAAAAGCCGAGCTAAATTCGCAAATCGAGCGCGCGCTAAATCTCGCCAACATCGCGCACAAAAAAGATCAAATCATCTCAAAGCTAAGCGGCGGCGAAAAGCAGAGATGCGCGATAGCAAGGGCTCTAGCGATGGATCCTAGTGTCATACTAGCCGACGAGCCGACGGCAAATTTGGACAAACAAAACTCGCTCATCTTCACCCGAATGCTGAAAAAATTTAAGGAGCTAAAAAAGACCGTCGTCGTCGCCACGCACGATATTTTATTTGACGATCTGGACTTCGTGGACGGCTACGTGAGGATGCAAGACGGAGAGATGCTGTGAGCGTATTTTTATCGGACGTTGTCATCGCGTTTTTGCTGATCGAGCTTATCATCATCGTACTGATGGGCATTTCGCAGTATTTCGTCGTGCGTATCATGCGGCTATGGGACTTTAACTCGACGTCAAATTTACAATACGACCTCGAAAAACGCAACTACCTCGTAAATACGATTTTGTTTTTCGCCGTAGTTTGCAAGATAGTTTTGTTCATATTTTTTGCGCTATCTCTAAACGAGCTAGCAGACGTGGTACCCGGCGCCATGTGCTCGGCAGGCGTCATCGGCACAAATCAATTTGGCGGCATTTTGCTACTACTAAAACTACTGCTCATCTTTGGCTTTGGGCTGTGGCTCATTATAAATTCGCTTGATTTAAAGGCGACGAATTTTCCGTATTTAAAGCGAAAATACGTCATCTTTACCGCGCTTTTTATCGGCGTTTTGGTCGAATTTGCCGCCGAGATTTTGTTTTTTAGCAACGTGCCGTTAAAGGTGCCCGTCTTTTGCTGCTCGGTCGTATTTCAGGCGCCAAAGCTACCGTTTGGCTACACGAAGTTAAATTTGGTCGTCTTTTACTACGCCGTTTTTGCGGTCATTTTGACGCTAAATTTACTAAAACAGACAATGGCGAGCTTTGTTTGCAACTTGCTATTTTTGTTTATCGCATTCTACGCGATTAACTATTTTTTCGGGCTTTACGTCTACGAGCAACCAAATCACAAATGCCCGTACTGCATGCTAAAAGGCGAGTATTTTTACGTCGGCTACCTCATCTGGGGTTCGCTGTTTTTGGGTATTTTCTACGGTATCGCAGCGTTTTTGGTGGAGCTAATCGTGAAAAAACCTTACGAACATTTGCTTAAACTTTCCTCTTTTTGGCTGATCGTAAATGCTCTTGTTTGTAGCTTTTTCGTCGCTAAATACTACCTTTTACGAGGAGTTTTGTTATGATAAAGCAAATTTTCGCCGCCGTGCTACTCATCGGCGTGGTGGCGCTGCTCGCGTTTTCAGTGGATACTAGCGAGGGTAAAATCGTCGTTCGCCACGGCAACGTGGAAAAAAAGCCGCTAGACATCGAGCTAAACAAATACCTCTGCTTTGAGAGCAAGGTTCTCATCAGCGACCTAAACAACACGGCTTAGGCGGTGATGCCAAACGGCGACACGTACTTTTTCTACGACATCTCAAACTCGTTTACGTGGCTCATGCGGCAAAAAAATAAAGATGACGTCGTGCTGTGGGTGTATTCGCAAGACACGAGCCGCTACATCCTAGCTAAAAACGCCTGGTACTCGCGCGTGGATATCACTCCGATGGGATACGGCATCGGCGCGTACGAATACCACGTTTACGGCATTAACGATAACTATTTCGAGGACGTCATGCTCTATGCCGCACGCGGCGAAACGCTGATAAATCCGCTCATTTTTATCTTGCTCTCGGAGAATAAAATTTAGGCTTTGAAGCCCGTTTGGCCATTTTATTCTCCAAGAAGCAAATTTCCTCTCCAAAGTAAAAACGGTTAAATTTGAGCGTTATTTGGCGCTTGCGTTAAACTATGTTGGGGGGCAGTTGCTACCGCGCCGCAAATACTCAACAATCAATCTTATTGTATGAAATTTGACGAATATTTTACCGCTACAAGAAATATGGCTGGCTATGGCGAAGATTACAATTTTATATTTTGCTAGCTAAATTTGCACGTATCGCCAATTTTTATAAATAATTTTAAAGCGTTTCAGGTGTTTTTGTTAGTTTAGCAACAAGTGATTTTATAGCGCCACAGAATAAAACACGGCTAATTTTAGCCGCAATATATAACTGACGGCAAACGTCTTACAAAAGGTTAGTACCTAACGTTATTTACCTTTAGAAAATCCCTCAGCGCTTCGTATTCGCCGTTTTCAAAATATCTCCATTTGCCCGGCTTTAGCATACCAAGATTGACGCGGCCGAAACTAACGCGTTTTAGATCCATTACCTCAAGGTCGAAATAGCCGAAAAACCTTCGTAGCTCACGGTTTTGTCCCTCGTTTATCACGACTTTTAGTTTCGTAAAGCCGCCGCTCGAGCCAAAAATTTTATAGTCTAAAAACGGCTTAAATTCCATCGATTTTATCGCGGTTTTAGCATGCGCCCCCTTGGTAGCGTCCGCAGCGAAAAACCCCTCGTTCATTGCCGTTATCACCTCGGGTGTTACCTCGCCTTTTACTTTGAGGTAGTATTCGCGCTCTACGTCGCTATTCATCAGTGC
>CAUQJU010000155.1:0-4185 GCA_963518005.1 uncultured Campylobacter sp. | reverse complement strand
GACCGCGGAGCGGGGTTTACGGCGTGTCCTGCAACGGGCCCCCCACCCCCCCCCCCAAAAAAAAGCGTTTGAGGATAGTAAATTTAGCCTTAAATTTAAACCGACCTGATAAAATCTCCAAGCGACGCGCGATAGCCGCGGCAAACAAAATCCAAAGGAAATCAATGCAAAATCAAGAACGCGACGCCCTCAAAAAGGAGTGGAACGAAAAAGGCGAGAAATACGCCAAGGCCGTAAACGACATGGTGGCCTTTGCTGAGGCGCACGGCTGGGACGCGTATAAAGGCGAGGAGCCCGTAGATGAGCGCGCGCATCTGGGCGAAGCGGTTTTTGCGCTGTTAAAAGAAGCCAACGAGCGGGGCGAAACGGCTAAATTTAGAGCCGATTTTCCGCCATCAAACATTATCTTTGGGGAGTGTGAGGATGAAGCGGACGACGCCGATGAGAAGGATAAAATAGGAGACAAGCTAGGCAATGTCGATCAAATTTGCCCTCTTGGCGGCGAGAACGCCATTTTTGTCGTCTCGCAGAGTGAGCCTGAAGGCTGGCACAAAATGCTGTATCTGCTAGAAGGCGACCGCGTGATTGGGGTGGCAAAGGGCGTCATCGCCGTGGGCAAGTCCAAGCGAAACGAAATTTACGCCCTGCTTAGGAGAGGCGAGATTGAGCTCGTAAAAGGCTACGACGGCAAGGGCGGCGGCGAGCCTATCGCGAAATTTAGCCACGACGTGGAGCTAACGTACAATGAAGCTGAAATTTTACCTTTTAACGACGGTAGCAAGGTGCTTTTGAGCTGCCACGACGGGATATTTTTGATCTCGCAAAGCGGCGCGAAGCTTATCCATCCGATCTACGAGGACGGACAGCTTTGCAAGGACGATGACGGCAATGCTGCACTCTATATCGATATGGCCAACGCGACCCTCTCAAACGACAACGCTCTCATCGTCGCGGGCGAGCAAGATGGCGACCACATTCTGATGGATAGCGAGGGCGAGCGGCTGGGCGATATCGGCGCGCAAAGCTCCTATCCGCACTTTTGTATATTTAGCGCAGACGATACGCAGCTCATAACAAACTCCTGCCACTTCTACAACGGAGTTACGATCGGCGTGGATAGGGCGCTGCTAAAGCGCGGAGCGCAGATATATCGCGATAGGGATTTTACGCTAGTAGACGACGAGATGCGCGTGTATGTGGGCGTGGCGACGCGAGACCTTTACATCCTGGGCGATGCATACGGCTACATCAGAGCAGTCGGCAAGGACGGGCGTAAAATTTGGCGCCACTATTTGGGCGGCACGATAAAGTCTATGGCGATAAGCGAGGACGGGGGCGTGCTATTTGTGGGTACATACGGAGGCAGGCTGCATAAACTGCGTCTCGGCGCAGGCCAAGACAGCCACACGATCGGTAACGGCAACCACAAAGAGGAATTTAGGCTGATTGCTTACGAAGATAAAATTTATCGGTGGTAGCCGCGGCGCATTGTTTTAGCGGTATTTTATCGTGCTGTCGCTTACGGATTTGCCGTTTGGCGTCCGCTAGTTTTTGCGCTTATTTTTAGCATTTTTTGATTAGCTGACGTTTTAGCGCGCCGAAAAAGCGCCCATCTTTTGCGCATCAAAAGATAAAAACTCTAAATTTTGCCTATTTTTGGCGTAAATTTACGAGGCTGCGAGTCGCTAGGCGGATCTTACGAGGCTTTTGCCGTGCCTTTTTAAATCACCGCTTTTAATTTTGCCCTTGCTGTATAAAATTTAACCGAATTCTCGCTTGATTTATTTCGCCGATTTTTTAAATTTAATCCAAAATCAGCGCTAAATTTAACCCAACTTCTTGTTTGCAAACCCGGTATAGCAAGTTGATTTGCGTTTATTAGCCAAACGCCTTAAAGGCCTGTTGGCAAGTGACTTGACGTATTAATACATTTGCCGCGGCTTCGTTTCGCCCTTAAATTTAACCAAAAACGCTACTATTTTTAAATGCTTGATTTAACGCTAAATTTAGTCAAAGAGCCTACATCTTTTGTGCGTGGCTAGAGTTTAGTCGCCAAGACGGCTTTAGCGGAGCTTTGTGCCGCCTGGCATGATTTACCGCGCTTCTAGCTATTTTATGTTAAATTTATATTAAAAGTAGTATCATTAAGCTTACAGAAAGGAAATGTAATGTATAAAACCCTCGCTACCCCCCCCCATTTAAAACCGATTCTTGCACTTTATATCATAAAAACTCTAGTCGCGCCATTACCATACCGGAACTCATCATAGTTATCCTGGTAGTCGGTATCCTGGCTCTCATAGCCTTGCCTAAGGCAAGCAAAGACCCGCTACCTCTAGCCGTAGATCAGGTGATGGCTGATATCAGATACACGCAGCGACTAGCTATGAACGACAGCATGGTGGATCCGACCGACGAGACGTGGCCTATGAGAAGGTGGAGGATAGATTTTACGTCGAGTCCTGCAGGAGACTTAGGGTATAGTATTTTTCGGAAAAAGGGGCATAGACTATATAGTGGCCCTACCAGCTACCCTGGAGAGAACAACACTATTATTGAGCCAGATTCTGTTGATTACGTATTTGCTCCGGATGGCGCAGACGAGATGTTTTTTGGGGGTAACAGTACCAGTTATAGTCGCATTCATGGTAACCTTACAAGGCATCCAAGGCTTGGTTTAAATAAAAAATCAAATCAAAGGCTAAATCTAACCCGTAAATACGGGGTGATAGACGCTTACACCGAGTGCAGCATTGCTACGTTTGACTGGTGCGGCTCGTATAGCGGCACTCGTACTAATTATAGTCGCGTACGTGTATATTTTGGGTTTGACGAGTTTGGACGCGCGTTTAATGGAGACATGATTAGTGGAGGCTTAGCTATAGGCTCGGGCGCTGCGTATTGTGCAGCCACTAAATCGCATCCGGACTATATGCGTATTATAAATCATAAACCACTTAGCTGCGAGATAAATCTAATTACGAAAAACGCTAAAGCTGTCATCCACATGGAGCCTGAGACGGGCTATATGCACGACGTGGAGTACTACGACAAGCAAAGAGACGGAACGTACGTAAGAAGGAGCCGCTAGCCGGCTGCGCTGTAAATTTGAGCGGTTTAAATCTAGTCGCTTGGTCTGAGGCAAAATTTGAAAGCATTTTCGTTTTTGCGTAGGTTAAATTTAACATCCGCGGCTTAAAAATCTTAAATTTGCCGCGGTCTTAGCGCGTAAATTTGGATTTAAGAAAATTCGTAGTTTACGGCGGAAATGATTTGGGTCGGCTCGTCTGCAAAATCCGCGCAGTTAAATTTAAACTCCGGCTCGTGTCGCTAGCCTTTTGGCATGGCTTTAAAGCCGTTAGATTTGACTTTTAGCGCGAGATGCCGGCATATCTAAGCCCCTGCACGAACAAGCCGCCAACACGGCTTCGCGCTCGCTGCTAGCCCGGAGTCGCCCAGCGAAATCGCGTCCAAAAATAGCTTTCTAAAATCGGTCAAATTTAAATAAAAACAAAGGCCTGCGCGTCGGTTTTTGGCTAAATAATCAAACGCGCCGCCTTGCAAGATCAAGCAAATCTCAGCGTTAAAGCGGCGGCTTTAGTCAAATTTGCCGTCCGCTTTGCGTTTTGGCAAATTTGACGCTATCCGCGCGGCAAGCTAAATTTGGCTTAGGCTTTCGCCTCTTTTAGCTTGCTTAAAAACTCTTCGATGTTGTATTTGGCGCGGTACTGAGCGCTCATGAGGTGGATGAGGATGTCGCCAAGATCGATTACGACCCAGTCGCCGGAGCTTTCGATGCCTAAAAACTGCTCGCCCTCGTCCTTTAGCCCTTCTTTTAGGTCGTCGGTTAGCGAGTAGGCGTGGCGCTCGCCCATCGTGGTGGCGATGATGACGCATTTTGCGATGTATTCGCGCCCGCTCATGTCGATAGCTTCGATGGCTTCGGCCTTTTTGGCGTCTAGGATTTTGATGATTCGTTCGATTCTTTCTTGCATGTTTTTCCTTGATAAAATTTCGCCGCCTCGTCCGCTATGCACGGTATCATCAGGCTTTTGTCCAAATTTTGCCTGATTTGCGAGGACGAAACGGGCTCGTTTATGTTTAAAATTTTAAAATTTTCAGACACGGCTACGTCGCCGCGGCTAGCTACGACGAAGGTTGCGAGTTTAAAGAGCTCGTCTATCT
>CAUQJU010000154.1:0-4202 GCA_963518005.1 uncultured Campylobacter sp. | reverse complement strand
TCTTTAGTCCGCCGACCCACGGCGAAACCGCCTGCATAAATATCCGCTGAAATTTAAACTGTAAATTTTTCGGGCTAAATCTCGGCAGCGGCGTAGCCAGTCTATCGGCCTCCTCGCGGCTAAAGCCGTATTCGTCCGCGTGCGTGCAGTCCACCTCGCTAAAAGGCGCGCTAAAGCGCTCGCCGACGAACTCGCGCACGATCTCAAACGCCCTCTCCCGCTCGCTTTCGCCCAGCGTATCGTGGTAAAATCCCTCTAAAATCTCGCGCCTTTTTACGCGCGCGCCAAGAGCGTTATAAAACTCGTGCTGCGGGGCGTGCTCCACGACCCAATCATCGCCTGAAACCAGCAGCAGCGTAGGCGTCGTGATCGCGGCGGCGTCCGAAACCACGCGCTGCGCCGCTTCGTAAAGCCCCAGCAGTATGCGCACCGAGATCGCGCGAGTAATGAGCGCATCGGCGTCGTAGCTGGCCTGGCGCTGTTTGTCGTGCGTGAGATAGTGAGCCTTTACGTAGCTGTTTACGAAAAAATTTCCGCGGGCGCGGTAGATCGCCTTTAGACCTGCTCTAGCAAACGGCACGTAAAGCTTCACGCTAAAGGCCGGACTAGCTAGAACCGCGCAGCGAACGCACGGGGCGTAGTCGTGCAGCCACGCCGAGACCAGCACCGCGCCCACGCTCTGGGCTATCACGGCTAGATTTTGCGTCTCAAAGCCAAATCTCTGCTCGATGTGCGCCACAAACTCGTCTACGTCGGCGATGAGGCGGCCGATACTCGGCGCGTCGCCCCGCTCGCCCTCGCTCCTGCCGTGTCCGCGCTGATCCCACGCAAAATAGCTCAAACTCTCATCCGCCAAGCCGTCCGCCACGTGCGTCGTCCTGCCAGAGTGCTCGTGCCCGCGGTGAAATATCGCTACGGCTTTGGCGTTTGGCGCGGCTTTAAATTTGAGATTTTGCTCGGCGTTTTCGCTCGGCATCTCGCTCAAATTTGACGCGCTGCTTTTGCTAGCTTCATTTAAATTTGAGTCCGAGTTTTCGCCGCCGTTTGGTAAATTTTGCTCGTCCGATTTATCTTCGCTGTTTAAATTTAGCTCCGCATTTTCGTCTATGCCGCTTGCTTGCTCGCTAGTCAAATTTAACGTTTCGTTTGCGGCTTCGGCGCTCAAATTTGACCCGTCAAATTTATCGTCCTTGCCGAAATTTACTTCGCCTGCGCCTGGGTTTTCGCACGCCACGTCCGCGGCCAGGCGGTATCTGTAAAATATCCTCGCCCCGTCGCTGGTTACAAAATAGCTCTCTTTAAACTCCATTTTTCGCCTTTCTTGCTTAAATTTATCGGTTTTTTTATTTATTTTATCCTAAAATGCCCCGTTATCTCGTAAACATTTAGCACGTCCTCTTCCTGCGCGCCAAGCCCGATGTTGTGGATCACGAGCGGGTTTTTGTTAGCGGCAAATTTATCCGAAACTATACCGATATGCGGCCTGCCGTTATCCAGCCGCCACGTCACGATATCGCCTGCTTTAAACTCGCCCTTCGCCTCGTAGCCCTTGCGTTTTAGATAGGTCGCGATATTTGGTACGCGGCGATGATCGATGTTTTTGTCGGTCTTTTTCGCGCCCCAGTTTTTAGGATAGACGCTAAAATTTACGCTCATATCCTCGTGGATGAGCCGCTGCAGATCGATATCCTGCCCGCGCAACGCCCTAACTACGACGTCGGTGCAAACGCCCTTTATCATATCCACATCGCCCATCGGATAGGCTAGCCTAGAGTACGAAGGATCGTAAAACAGCGTCTGCCCGACCTGCGCTCTAGCATCTTGCACGAGCTTTTCAGCCGAAAAAGCAAAGGCTAAATTTGCCGTTAGCGCTAAAAGTAAAATTTTGCTCCAAATTTTCATCAAAACCTCACGCGTAAAAATATCTAACTATGTGAAAAAATATCGGCGCCGCAAAGCACAGCGAGTCCATACGGTCAAGCATCCCGCCGTGCCCGCTGATCATGTATCCCCAGTCCTTGACGCCCAGATCGCGCTTGATCGCAGACATAACGAGCCCTCCTAAAAAGCCCATCATACAAACGGCAAGCCCGATGAAAAACGCCCCCGCCGCGCCAAAAGGCGTGAGATGATGCAGACACGCAGCCAGCGCGCTAGCGCTAAGCACCCCTCCCGCAAAGCCGACCACCGTCTTAGACGGACTGATGCTAGGCGCGATCTTGCGCTTACCAAAAAGCTTGCCCCAGACGTACTGCAGCACGTCGCTAGATTGCACGACCAGGATCAAAAACAGCATCAGCTCCATGCCGCTACCGCGCTTAAGATCCAGCAAAAGAAGCGCGGGGATGTGCGAGATACAAAACACGCAGATCATCAGCGCCCACTGGATCTTCGTCGAGCGCTCTAAAAAGTATGCCGCATCGCCGCAAATAGCCGCCAAAATCGGCAAAAACAAAAATCCGTAAACCGGGATAAATATCATCGCCATCGCGTACCAATCGGCATATATAAATATATACTGTGCGGGCAAAATCACGTAAAAGCACACCACGAGCGCAATGTGATCGCCCCTGCGGATGTAGATGAGCGACAAAAACTCGCGCAAAGCGGCAAAAGATACGAGCAAAAACAAAAATATCACGGCGTTTTTGCCCATATACGTAAACGCAAAAATCACCAAAATCATCGCCCACCAGGCGTTTATGCGCGAGGTCAAATTTGAGACGGTTTTGTTTTCGGCGCCGAATTTTGCCTTTAGGATAAAGGCAACGGCGCTAGAGACGACTAGCACCGCGATGAGTCCTAAAAATAGATTTAAGATATGATTTTGCGGGTTCATTTTAGTGCCTTTTGGTTAAATTTGAAGCTAAATTTGACGTCTGTTTCGGAGCGCTCCGAGCGAGTCAAATTTACGCGCGCTTGGTTTGCCGCGCGGACGGCTTGGGCGGTTAAATTTTTTACGCGGTTTAAATTTGCGTTTGAGTCAAATTTGATTTGCGGCAAGGCTGGCGTTTTAGCCCGTGTTTCGCGCTCAAATTTGACGTTTTTGGCCACAGTTTTAAAAGGCTCGCCGTCAAATTTGCCGTAAAAATCGGTCGCAAATTTACCTCGCTCGTTTGACCGCTTTATCTCGCGCTCAAATTCTTTAGGGCGAGTGTTACAAATTTTATCTCCAAGCCCCAAGCCGTCGCAAAAAATATCGGCCGAATTTTCTCGCGCATTTGACGGATTTACTGGGCTTAAATTTACCGCTCTCGCCAAAGCCGCCTCGCTAGGCTTTCGTTCTATCATTTTGCGTATCGCTTATCGCTAGCAGCGCGTCTTGCGCCTTTTGTAAAAACTCGCCCTTGCTCTCGCCGCCGTAAAATATCTCCTCGCCCACTATCAGCTCGCAAAGCAGCGGAATAGGCACGAAAAAGCCCTTAGGCAGGACGTTTCTCGCATTTTTGATCCATACGGGCACGAGCGGGATGTCAGGACACTGCTGCGCCAGGCGAAATATCCCGCTTTTAAACGGCTGTAGCGCGAGATCGTCGTCCATCTTGCGCGTGCCTTCGGGAAAGATGATGAGAGAGTGCGTCTGCAGCGCCTCGCTCATTTGCGCTAGCGCTTCTAGAGGCTCTTTGTGGCGGCTGATCGGCACCATGTTAAACACGTTTTTAGCAAGAAACCTGCGCACTGGCCCGCTCTCCCAGTACTCCGCCGCCGCGACGGGGCGCACGCGCTTTCTCACGCGGTAGGGCAGCGAGACGAAAATCAGCAAAAAATCGCCGTGGCTGGCGTGGTTAGCGTAGTAAATTTTAGTGCCTTCGCCGATGTTTAAAAGCTCCTGCGACGGCCGTACGCCCGTGATAAATATCGTGATGCGGCAAAGGATAAAATCAAGCGCAGCCGCTAAAAACTCTTTCATCTTTCGTCCTTTTTGTTAAATTTTCCTTGTTTGCGCGTTAAATTTGGCGACTAGCGCAGATTTTAGTCTTACGCTCATTAAATCGCTACTTTGGCTCTATTTGCCTTTTTGCGCCGTCTGCAACGCCTCTAGCTAAAATGAATGATCTTGAAATTATATCAAATTTAATTGCAGAGGCAAACTATGCTAAATTCGGCATCCTTGTGGTAGGATTATTTTGGATTTTATGGTTTATCCCTACTCCCCCAACCCCATCCTCACGCGGTTTACGCAAGTAACCGCTAGTAAAAAC
>CAUQJU010000153.1:0-4213 GCA_963518005.1 uncultured Campylobacter sp. | reverse complement strand
AAAAAATCATGCGTGATCTTAGTCGCGCACCTTGAGCTATCTAAAAAATACCAGCTAAATTTACTCGCGCACTCGGCACCGCTTTGGTGGTGATCGAGGAGCAAAATTTTAGCGTTTTTATTTGCGAGCGCCTTTTCGTAGGCTTCGCACTGCTCCACGGTTAAATTTAGATCCGTTATCAGGATAAGCGCTTTTTCGTCACTTTTAGTAGCTTCGCCATCGCCGCGATTTTCGGACTCATCTTGCAAGCTCTCGTTTTGCTCGCCGCTTAATTTTGACTGCGTCTGGGCTACGCTTTTATCCGAAATTTGAGCCAAAATTTGATCAAATTTCTCGTCGATCTCCTTGCCGTAGTTTGAGTTATAAAATTTAACGTTTTTAAAATAGTGATTCGTTATTACCTGCGCGCCGTATCCGTCCAGATCGGTGTGCGAGAGGTGATGGATGGTCATTTTATTCCTTACAGATTTTGTATTTCTATCGTGCCTAGCGTCTCAAACGGCGTATTTGCCGCAACTTCGGCAAAGCTAAGCACCGTGATATCTATGGCGAAATTCGCGCAGATATCTGCGATAAATTTACGCAAGCTAGGCTCCACGCAAAGTATCATCGAGCCGTATTCAGAGATCGGCCGCTTCGCCCTCGCCTCACGCAGAGCCTGCACGATCGCCGACGTCTGCGAGACGTTTATCATCAGGTGATACGCGCCGTCTTTATACTGCACGGCGTCGATCAGCTTTTGCTGCGCGGCGGGCTCCATCACGTAGAAATTTAACCGCCCGCCCTCATCGACGTAAAGCGAAGTGATAGCGCGAGCAAGCGCGGTGCGGACGTGCTCGACGATCATATCTAGGTTCTTGCTAACCTCGGCGATGTCGCTTAGCGCCTCCAGGATACTTAGCATATCTTTTATCGGGATGTGGTCTTTTAGCAGCGCTTTTAGCACTTTTTGGATCACTCCGATAGGCGCGATGCGCAGAGTATCCTCGACGATGACGGGGTATTCAGATTTTAGTTTGTCTAGTAAATTTTGCGTCTCTTGGCGGGTTAGGAGCTCGGCGGCATTTTGTTTTATCAGTTCGCTCATATGCGTGGAGATGACGCTCGCGGGATCTACGATCGTGTAGCCGCTTAGTATCGCGTCCTCCTTCACGCTCGCATCGATCCATAGCGCGTCTAGGCCAAACGCCGGCTCTTTAGTCGGGATGCCTTCGATGTTGTCGCTAACCAGCCCGCTATCCATCGCAAGGAATTTATCCGCGTAAATTTCCCCCTGCCCGATCACGACGCCTTTTAGCTTGAAGCGGTATTCGTTGGGCGGTAGTTGGAGGTTGTCGCGGATACGGATCTTTGGCATCAAAAAACCAAGCTGTGCTGCTATATTTCTGCGCATCGCTCGTATGCGCTCGATGAGATCGGTCTCGGCGATCTTTAGCAGGCCGTAACCTAGATCAAGCTCTAAAATTTCAAGCTTTAAGATATCATTTATCTTGGCTTCCTCTTCACGAGCGATCTCCTCTTCGCTTTTTTTAATAGGTTTTGGTGCGGCCTGCCCTTCTTCTTCGCCTTGTGCAGAGCTTGCGCTTTGGGCCTTGGCGGTCAAATTTATCTTGCCCTCTTTTACCTCTTTCATTATAAAACCCATACTTAAAAACAAAAGCGAGATAAAGCCTAAAGATAGCGTCGGAAGGCCGGGAACTAGAGCAAAGATAAATAGTATAAAGCCGACTATTAGAAGCGTTTTATATTCGCCTAGCAGCTGCGTTAGCGAGCCTTCGGCGAAATTTTCATCGTCCTTGCTAGCTCGCGTGATAATGATCGCCGTAGCCGTCGACGTGATGAGACCCGGGATCTGGCTAACTAAACCGTCGCCGATCGTTAGGATCGTATAGTTTTGCGCCGAAGTAGCCATATCTAGGCCGTACTGAAACGAACCGATGAGAAAGCCGCCAACTATGTTTATGATCGTAATGATGATGCCCGCGACAGCATCGCCTTTTATAAATTTAGACGAACCGTCCATTGCTCCATAGAAATTCGCCTCGCCGATGATAGCTTCGCGGCGTTCTCTAGCGGTCTTTTCGTCGATTAGGCCGGCGTTTAGGTCGGCATCTATCGCCATTTGCTTACCCGGCATCGCATCGAGCGTAAATCTCGCCTGCACCTCGCTCACGCGCGTCGAGCCTTTGGTAACGACCATAAAATTTATAAGAACTAGGATCGTAAAAACGATCACGCCGATGACGTAGTTGCCGCCTACGACGAACTGCCCGAAGCTTGAGATTATCTCGCTCACGGCATCGGGACCGTTGTGTCCTTCGCTTAAAATCATACGCGTGGTGGCTATGTTTAGCGAGAGTCTAAAAAGCGTGATGATGAGGATGAGCGTCGGAAACGTGCTAAGGTCGGTAGGCTTTGGCACGTAAACGGCGATCAGGATGATAAGCACCGAGATAGAGATGGAAAGCGCAAGAAAAAAGTCCAAAACCGCGCTAGGAAGCGGCACGATGATGATAGCTAGGATGGCGATTATGACGCCGACGATCGTGAGCCCCTTAAACCTGACGATAGGCTCTAAAAACGGTGCGACCAGGGTTAGGATATTGCGCTTTTGTTTTGCCAAAATTTACTTCTTGATTATATTTGCTAACGTAATTGTATCTAAAAAATCGTCGATTTTAGACTGAAGCGCGCTAAACATCGGCCAAATTTGGCATATTCCGCCCTTACTAGAGGAGCAACTATCGGCCGAGATCGAGCACTCAAATACCGCCATTTTACGTTTTTCGGCGCTTTCGATTATTCTTTTTATACTGATTTCTTCAGGTTTTTGCGCGAGCATAAATCCGCCGTTTGCGCCCTTAAACGAAACCAAAATGCCCTCTCTAGCCAAATTTTGCAAAATTTTAGCCAAAAAGCTTTTTGATATATCAAGCTCGCCCGACATCGTATCGACGTCCGAGGGAGCGTCTTTTTGCGCTATATAAATCAGCGAAAGCAGCGCGTATTCGCTCGCTTTTGTCAAAAGCATAAATTCCCCTTAAATTTTTTGGGGATATTTTATTAAATTTTATCTGCAAATTTGATTAAATCAATATTTTTTAAAGCAGGCGCCGCATTTTTTGATTTTTATGATATAATCGCCTTTTTTAATCTCACCAATCAGGAGGTCATCATGGCTTTGGATTCGGCTAAAAAAGCAGAAATTGTTGCGAAATTCGCTAGAAAAGAGAAAGATACCGGTTCTCCGGAAGTTCAAATCGCATTGCTAACCGCAAGAGTCGAGGAGCTAACCGAGCACCTAAAAATCTACAAAAAAGATCACTCGTCTCGTCTCGGACTACTTAAAATAGTCGGTCGCAGAAAACGCTTGATGAAATATCTAAAAGCTAAAGATTACGCAGCTTATACAAAAGTTATCGCTGAGCTAAACCTCAGAGATAAATAATCCCAGGCCCCAAATTCGGGGCTTTTCTTTCAAATTTTACTCTTTTACTCATTTTTTAAATTTAACACATCAAATTTTAGATTCCTAAAATTTAGCAAAAACCAAATTTACCATCCTCTTACATTAAATATATTTAATTTTTCCCGCATATCGCTCATTTTACCCAAAATTTACCTTTCCAACATTGAGCTTACTACGCTAAAGTTATCTAAACAATTTTTTTTAACTATAGCCCTTGACAATTATCCGCTCAATGTTGTATAATGTGCCTAGCAATTTAAAGGAGAGAGTGCTAATATGATAAAGGTGAGTAAGCGAGATCTGATACTTGATTCTATCATTCAAGCTTATCTTAGCGACAACGCTCCGATCGGCTCTAGCGAGCTTGGTTCGCGTATGGCGATGTCGATTCCGGCCTCTACGATCAGGGTTTATTTTAAAAAGCTCTCCGACGAGGGCGCGATTACGCAGTTTCACATTAGCGGCGGCAGGATACCGACGGCTGCGACGATGAGAGATTATTGGCGATCTAGGTTAAATTTTGACGAGGTGCTAGATATCGCAAATCCTAACCTACTAAAGTTGCTAAGCGATAAATTTGAAATTTACGCGATGGTTTTTGAAAGCAAAACCCAAACGCTAAACGAGGTCTTAAATTTAAACAATAGATTTTTGATTTTGAGCTTTAGCGAGGACGAGATCGCGCTCAAATTTAACTCGAAAGTCGAAAAATTTTTGAGCAATCTCATAGGCATAGATCTTGAT
>CAUQJU010000152.1:0-4228 GCA_963518005.1 uncultured Campylobacter sp. | reverse complement strand
CCTTTGATGAGCTGGCAAAAGGCAAGACGGATGTAATCTTTTTAAACGGACGGCACGATAAATTTAAGCCGAAAATAGTAAAAAATAAAAAAACGCACCAAGAAGAAGATGCGCACTATATCCTTAAAAAGTGTGAAGACGGTAACTATATATTCGGCAACTATATAGGCCGTTTTACCTTTGAGGGGCAAGAGTACGTCATAAACTCTCGTTTCGGCAAAGAACTAGAAGCCGAGCTTTTAAAAACTATCGACTCGGCGTTTTTTAGCTCTAGCGGTAGCGTCGCTGGCGCAAGCGGCGACATCCCTATGGACTACCTCCTTTATGCCTCGTTTATCAGCCGCTTAAAGCTAGCCAAGCTAAGCGGCTTCCCAAGCGTTTATAAAAAGATCCCTTTTAGAGACTACGCCCTGCACGGAAGCCTTGACGTTAAAAATTCCATCAAAAAAGATCAGCCCTTTACGGGTAAAATTTCAAGCCGCAAAAGCTCGCGAGTGTCCGACGAAGTGGTCGCAAGGGTTCTTTTGAGGGCTTACGATATCTTGGTTAGAAAAAACCCTAAATTTGCGCTTTACGATAAGGAGATTAGAAATTTTTTGCTAGCTAACGCTAACGGCGAGATGAAAAGCGTAAAAGATATAAACGTAGCCTTAAACTCAAAATCCGTGATGAACGAGCTTTATAAAGACTACAAAATCGCCCTTCAAATCGCTAGGGTTATCATTTTACAAGATTCTAGATACACAAGCGAAAACGCCGTCAAAAATCTAAATTTCGGTTATTTGCTGTATGCGCCTAATCTTTTTGAACTTTATGTTGAGAGGCTTATAAGAAGCGTACTGGACGAATTTGATAGTAAATTTAGGCTAGAAACGCAGTATAAAATTCCCGGCCTGGATTTGAGACCCGATTTTGCGATAAAAGACGAAAACGGGAAAATTTTAGCCGTTTTAGATGCCAAATATAGGCATTTTTATAATGCCTATTTAGGTGAAACTGATTGCAAGAATTTGCTACAAATAAAAAGATACGCAAAGAAAGCAGGCTCGAACACAGGAATTTTAATCTACGCCAAAAGCAACGTCATTAATAATGTAAAATGTATAAAAAATAAATATAAAGCGAGTAGTGAATACAAAAAAGATATCTTTATACTGAACGTGTTTAGGTATGGCAATTTAAAAAATGGCGTTGAAAATTTTAAAGAGTGTCTAAAAGAAATTTTATTAAAAATAAAAAAAGGGGAGATATAATGAAAAAATTTCTAATGGTCGCATTGGCGGTAGGCTTATGTTTTCAATTAGCAAACGCCGTAAAATTTGGAAGCATTTTAAAAGATGCCGGTACCGGCGGCGCAAAAGCTACAGCCAAAGCAAGCGAACAGCAGAGTGAAGTCGAGAGCCGAAGCAATGAGGGGGCTTCAGGTCCGCAAGTTCAAGAAACGCAATACGGCAAAATAGACGCTAAATTTTGGTATGGAAGCCAGGTGGTATATTCGTCGGACGACTCCAATGTCAGTGTTATATTAACAGCGCTAAAACCGACAAAAGCAACGGGCGGAAAAGAGCAGGGGAGCTGGGAGGTAACCATGGGCCCTAATCGTTTTGGATGCAATATGGACGATAGGCTTGAAAAAATCGATTTTGACGTATCGGGCGTTTCTTGTAGAGCATACGATGATTATGCAAAAAAAGTCGATATTAAGCTACTTTCCGCAGATGAAGTCAAAATAAAAATTACCTCAAAAAGCGGAGATATTAGAGAGGAGACTTTGAAGCAAAAGCTTCATGTGCCGATTTTTAAAGGCCTTGTTTGTCAGAAAAGAAAATATAACAATGAAAGTGAAGCCTATGAGTGTCATGAAGATATGAGCGTTCAATATCCGCTCATAAAGACTGCCGATCTTAAAGAATATGCCGAAAGAATGATAGAGGATTTCGTTAAAACCGATCATGGATTTTTGTGTAGTAGCCAAGGGAGAACATATAGTAGAACTGTTTATTATGTCTATAAAGATATGGTATTGATAGGAAATTATGATCATTATGATGCTTGTGGTACGGCTCATCCTGCTTTTGAATCGCAAATTTACATAGGCGAAAAGGAGATACCAACCTCAGATATTGTAAAAAATAAAGTGGGTTTGGCTGCGGCTATTAAAAAGCATATAGCGGATAATTTAGACAAATATGGATATGGTTCTTATGCTAATGAACGCTTGCAAGAAATTAAAACCGTAAAAGACAAAGCGAATATAAAAATCGTAAATGATTATTTTATAATAGATCAGGGTTCAATCGATACATTCTATCTGTCCAACAGCGCAAGCTCAGACAAATATACTTTAACTTACCGAGAGGTAGAACCGTATTTGACAGATAAGATCAAGGCTTACTTTAAAAATACAAGTAAGCAAAATTTAGACCAAAGCTCGCAACAAAATATAAAACAAAATTTTAAGTTTGAATCACTTCCTAAAAGCAGATATGAAGACGAGCGCAAGGGGTATATAAGAGACTCCAATACGTTTTGGCTTAAAGAAGATTTCAAGAATTTTAATGAAACGAGTTTGGGGTATTGCCAAAAAGGCGTTTTGGAGGCCTGCATGAGGCTGGGAGAAAATTTCATGCTAGGCATAGGATTAGACGTGGATTTCGAATCAGCTCAAAATCTATTTAGTCACGTTGCTAAAAATACGGATTATGAGTATCTAAAAGATAGGGTTGCTCAAAACATCGGATTTATAATAACGGCAAAGAAGAGCAATGCGGGTAAAGGCAAAGAGCTTGCGATCGCCAAGCAAATGTATATAGGGACACTTACAGCTTGCTTGGAAAAAGATTACTCGGCTTGCATAATTTTTATGAATTTATCGGAAATGCTTACTAGTCAGGTCGGTAGCCTTACGCTGGACGGCAAAGAGCGTAGTCCGGTTGAGCTTTCTCTTGTTGCTGTTAGTATATTTGCGGATAGTAGCGCAGCCAGGGAACAAGCCGATATTTCTCATTTTCTAGAATACAAGAGAGATATATTTAAAGAATCTATCCCAAGTCAAACTCAGGCGCCGCAAGCTTCCTTGCCTCAGCAAACGCCTGCGTCCACAATGCCGCAGTCAAATTCGCAAATTTTAGGCAAAAAATACAAATTCACCGACGGTTTTAGTATAGACGTAAACTTGGGCATCGTCGTGGACGCGATTTACGGTTTAGCGTGGCAAGATGCGGCGGAAATTTTTAAAGGTTCGTATAAAGACGCCGTAAGCTACTGCGAAAATTTAAACTACGGCGGTTACTCGGACTGGAGATTGCCAAGCGCTAGCGAGCTTTTGAGTATAACCGACTACGGCAGATATAAACCGGCTATAAACAAGGCGTTTAAGCACGTAGGCAAAGACGGCAGCGACAAATACGGCTCGTATTGGAGCTCGACCGGAGCTAGCTTTGATGCCGGCGGAGTCTGGGTCGTGCAGTTTGGTAGTGGCTTTGACAACTGGGTCAAGATAAACTCGGCAGATAACTTCGCACGCTGCGTGAGAAATTTAAAATAAGGAGAAAATATGAAAAAATTTATCTTTCTAGCAGCATTTTGCGCTCTTTTAAACGCGGCGGAGATAACGCCGCAGTGTCAAAGAGACGACGCCAAAGATGTCGTCGTATGCTCCGATAAAAAGCTTGGAAATCTAATGTGGCAAGACGGCGCAAAGATAACAGAGGCTACCTTTGATCAAGCCAAAGACTACTGCGAGAATCTAAATTTTGCGGGATATGCCGGCTGGAGACTACCGAGTAAAGCTGAAATTTTAAGCATAGCCGATAAAAGCAGATATGAACCGGCTATAAAAAGAGAATTTAAATACATAGCCGGAGTCGGCGCGTCTTATTGGAGCGGGGATAAATTTGAAGGCGATAAAAACCGTGCGTGGATAGTTGTTTTTAAACGAGGCGGCGATAATTGGAGCGAGCTAAATAAGCAAAATTTCGTTCGCTGTGTAAGAGAATTTAACTAAATATTAGGAGGAAACAATGAAAAAATTAGTCGCGTCTTTGACGCTTTTGGTTGCATTTGCTAGTTTGGCGGGCGCGAAGGGATTTTTAGACGACGTAGGTTCGGCCTTTGGCAGAGGCGCCGATAGGCTTTTTGGTAGCATGCCTACTCCACTAAAAGGCAAGGCGTATGATACCGTGTTAGCGCAATACTGGAACGAGCCTCTCGACGACTGGGATAATCA
>CAUQJU010000151.1:0-4229 GCA_963518005.1 uncultured Campylobacter sp. | reverse complement strand
TCTCAAATTTCGAGATTAACGCCACCTACTCTAAATCGTCTAATTCCATTTTTTTTCGAGCCGACGAGCATATTTACGATCAAATCAAAGACGCTGTAAAGAGTATAGATAAGCAGCTCGAGCAGGTGCAGTTTAAGCTTACCATCACGGAAACCAACCTAAAAGACATCAAAGACCGCGGCACTAAGCTTCAAAGCCTGCTTAAGCCGCTAAATCACGGCGATTTAGCCTATTATATTAATCTTATAACTTCGCCTTACACTACGAACTCAAACGTTGTAAGAAACGATAGCGAGGGCTTTTTCGGCGTCTTAAATTTCCTCGATACCCACGGTCTGACTAAAATCATATCCAGCCCTTTTTTGACGGCCAAAAATCACACCGAAGTTTATTTTAGCAGCGTCGAGAATATTCCTTACTTAGTGCAAAATTCTCAAACGTCCGCGACGCAGACCACTACTCAAAATTCTTACGAGTATAAGGACGTGGGCTTAAAAATCACGCTTAAGCCCGTGATTTTAAAAGACCACGTGGATTTTGATTTGCATCTGGTGCTCGAGGATCTTTTATCAAGCTCAAACACCCTAACCCCCACGACGTCTAAAAAAGAGCTAAAAAGCTCCTATTCTTTACGGCGCGGCGATGTTTTGGTGCTTTCAGGTATCAATAAGACCAACACCGTAAAGCAGCGTAACGGCATCCCCGTTCTTAAGGATATTTTTATTTTAAAATATCTGTTTTCGGTGGAGCAAGACCAGGATATAAGTAGCGTCGTAACCTTAACGATACAAGTGATCTAAATAGATAATACAAGCGGAGCGGAAACTGAGCGGAGCGCGCAGCGCCCGCGAAGTAACGCGCCGCCTTGTCAATCTAATAAAAAACTCTTACCTTTAAGGTTGGGCGTGTTTGGAATATCTAAATTAGACCGGATTCAATGTCAAGAAAAGCTAGAAAATCAAAAATCCTATATGCGAAGCTTTAGCTTTGTCAATGATCTCGGAGAGGTTAGAAACTTATTAGATTTTTCTATGTCCGCAAATTTAAGTCATAAGTATTACGCCGAGGTTGCCAACCGCGTAAATACTTTCGGCTCGTTTGCGATAGATTACGCGCAGCGCCCGGTATTTCTTACGATTACACTTAACGGCTGCTTTCGCGGCGCTCTTGCTGGCGATTATTCCAAATTTAAGGATAAAGATATGAAATTTTTGCCGACTGAAGTCAAATACAAGGTTAAAAACGGTGTCGCGCTCACGATTAGCGATTTATGCGCCGTGTTAAATCATCAATGGAATTTGCTTGTTATGCGATATAATCGTCATTTTAAGGGCGTCACTAGGTCTTACATTAGGTGCTTTGAGCCTCATAAAAAGGACGGTGTGCCGCATATTCATGCGCTTTTGTTCGTGCCGGGGCATACTATCGATTTTTTGAGGCGAATCTATAAAGATATTTTTTACGCTCCTCAAAATTTGCGCGTTAACGCTATTTCGCGCGAACAGATAGCAAACGGCGAAACAAACGGTTTTCAGACTTCTATTCACAATCCCGCCGGCTACGTGATGAAGTATATTCAAAAGACTTTCATAAATTTTAATCAGACCGAAGAATTAGACGATCTTGCCGCGTGGTATGTAAAGCATAAGGTAAGGCGATTTTTAACGTCTCGTAGTAATGTCCCTTTGTGGGTATATAGAAAGATAAATTTTATATCTACAATGCAAGACTTTTATCATTTAAACAACTTTAAAAACGACGATAACAACGTGCTAGAGTGGGATAAGGCTAGCGATTATATTTATATAAATATTCCTGATCGTAAGGAAGTTATCATTTATGATAACGGCAGGCTGGAGCATTATGCCTGCGATAGGCTTATAAATAGCTATGATCGTAAAAAACCTTCTCAAAAATCGACTTCACAAAGCATAAAACCGGAGCTTGACGCCTGGGTTGATGCTTGGTATGTTCGCGAGGGTCAAAAAATCAAATTTGAAGCTATGAAAAATCGCGGCGAGTTTAAAAAACCGCCTCTATGGATGAAAGATTACGAGTTGTATAATTATTATTCAAAGCTCGATAAGAAAAACTGCAATATTCAGCACCTAGCTTACGTTGAAAACATAATGCTAGATCGGGGGCTAAATTCGTTTACCAAGAAAAATGAGAAACACGACTTAAACGCGCTTGATATTGAGGATTTTATCGAGAGGGGATTGAGGGAATATGAATTTTAAATACTATGCCGATCTTTATTTAAAGCTCGGCCGCGCCGGTTGGAAATTTTCTACCTTTTGCAAGAACGAGGGAATAGTAAACAATAGGCTTAGCTTTTTTTTTGATAAAGAGATTGAGGAAATTAAACCCAGCGACGTTAGATCGTGGCTAAGCGATATTAACGACGTTGGATCCAAATCAAAGAAAAACTATTTAAATTGCTTAAACGGCGTTTTTAATCTAGCTCTTGAAGATGAGGCTATAGATAAAAACCCGGTAATTCATATTAAAAAGCTAGTTTATACGGCGCCTAGGATTGAGCCCTTTACCAATACCGAGGTTTTAAACATTTTAGAGGAAGCAAAGAAATATCCGTTTAAATTTAGGCTCTTTATAGCTATCGGGTTTTTTACTGGTATGCGTACCGGGGAAATCATAGCCTTAAAAAATGAAGACGTCGATATGGTAAACCGAATAATCACGATAAAAGCTACGCGCTCTAGATTTGGCGAGAGTAGTCCAAAGACTATTAAAAGCGCTAGACGTGTGCCGATCTTAAATAGGCTATACGATTTGCTTAGATTTAGAAAATTTACCTATGAATATTTGCTCGAGACGCAGTATCATGAGCCTTATAGGGATTGCGGCGTATTTTTAGATACGTGCTGGAAGCCTATACTAAAAAGCCTAGACATAAAGTATCGCCGCCCCTATACCATGCGCCACACTTACGCGACGAATATGCTAAGAAGAAATTTGATTTCTCCGCCCGAGCTCGCGGCTCTTATGGGTCATACTAGCGTTAAGATGATTTACGACGTCTACGTAAATTATATTAACTCAAACCTTAGCGAATTTAAACGAGATATTGAAATTTATGATTGAAAAAATTCGTCGCGTTTGCCGCGGCGCTTTGGTTTCTACGTCCGGGGTCGGGTAAGGGATGCTAAATTTAATTAAAAAGCTTTAAAATAGTCTATTTGCGGTATCTCGTGGCGGACAGAGAGGGATTTGAACCCTCGAGCCCCGGTTAGAAGCTGCACCCTTAGCAGGGGTGTGGTTTCGGCCACTCACCCATCTGTCCACAAAAAAGAAACCGCATTATAATTAAATACCGCTGATATCTTGCTTAAATTTGTATTTTCGCGCCTGCCGCTCTCACGCAGAAAAACAGCCGCGCAAAATAGCCGATGAATTTACGAGATTCAACGGCGGCGCATTAAGCTAAATTTTGCAAAGATAGGCTTGCTTATTCAAATTTAAACCGCTTATCGCATGTCAAATTTGCAAATTTAATCCTTCCAAAGCCACCATTTTAGCTTGGCTTTGTCGGGACGGGGCGTGCTGGCGTAGTAGCAAATCATGCGGTAAACATAGAGGATACACCTGTCGCTGCCGCGCCCGAGCGCCTTTGTGCGCTCATACATCTCATCTGGATCCGCACCCTTTAGCGAAGCGATGCCTGTGTAGCCGAGCGCCATCAGATCCGCCTCGGTCGCCTTGCCGACATAGGGGATTTTCTTAAAATCACTCGCGCCTTTACTCAAATTTTACTCCAATCTTTATTTAAATTTCGCCAGACTCGCCATTTGGATAAAATTTTAAAACCCCTTGAGAGTGCGGAATTCTAGAGTCTCACTCGTGTGAGGCAAATTTTAAAATTTTATCCGCGCGGTGCGAAAATTTTTAAAATTTTACCCCGCCGCCTGGCCGCCACCCTTATGTGCGCCACTTTTTAGTGTTAAGATATCCGCCGCGCTGGTTATCGGAGATTTTATCCGCCAGCTAGCAGGGAGCTTGGGCGCGGCAAAACTTAAACGTTTTTAATCCCAAACGGGGGTAAATTTACACTCTCCGCGCTCGCTCCACTTAATTGCAAACGCAAAGTCTTAGGTTTCAAACCTCAACTAAGGTAAATTTACACAACCCTGAGAAGTTGCAATTTGTTAAGTTTAATGAGTTTCAAACCCCAACGGGATAAATTTACACAAGAGAATTTTGCCTACATC
>CAUQJU010000150.1:0-4245 GCA_963518005.1 uncultured Campylobacter sp. | reverse complement strand
GCCTATGGCTGCACCCGCAGTCGTATATCTAAGCTCGATATCTCTTGTCAAATTTCCTACTAAAACGACTCTATTAAACATTTTTCGTCCTTATTCTTGCGCTGCCGGAGCTTCTTCTGCTTTGACTTTCGGTTCTTTTTTGTTTAATTTGATGCCCTTGCTCATCTTTTCCCAAGCGGCGATCTCTTTTTTGTTTTCAAATTTGACCGTTAAGAATTTGATGATATCTTCGGTGATTCTGATGATACGCTCGACTTCGGCGATAGCTTGGGTCGGAGCCTCGAAATACACGACGAAATAAGTTCCGCGCTCATATTTTTTTACGGTATAGGCTAACTTTCTAGTACCCATAGACTGTACAGACGCGATATTCGCGCCGTTTTTGATTAGGATTTCTTTAACGAAATCAACTTTTGCGCTTACTTCTTCTTCCGTCAAAGTAGGCTTCAAAATGAATAAAAGCTCATAGTGCTTCATTGATTCTCCTTGTGGGTATTAAGCTCGTTTGCGCGGTTGCAAACGGGCAAGGAAGTCTTTCGACAAGAGCTGATTTTATCTTTTTTTTACTTAATATTTGCTGTTTTTGCCGATAAGATTTTGCAGGCCCAGCACGCAGGAGAGTAGGAAAGTTTTTCTATCGAGCGCAGAGTTTGTTTTTAGTTCAAATTCCGCCAAATTTAACGCGGTAAATATTTCTTTATACGCTTTTAAATTTACAGCCAGACACTGCCTTTTTAGTTCGTTTGCGATGTTTGGCGGCGGCGCGTAGCCTAGCGTTTCTTTGATGTCAAATTGTCCCGTTATTTTGATGCCGGCATGCAGTTTAAAAAGTCTGAAAAACGCGCGATAAAGCGAGTTTATAAACAAAATTTCATTAAAATTTCCATCATCCGCGCAGGAGAAAAAATCAGCCCTGATATCTTTTAGCGCGATAAATTTATCGAAAAAATCGTCAAAACTCACGCTTGATAGAGAAAAGACCAAGCTTCTTACGATATTTTCGTTTACGGGCTCGTTTAGAGAGGCTAGTTTATTTAGCTCGCTTGCGGCTAGATATAAATTTTCATTATGTATGCGGTAGAGTTCAAAAAGCGCGTTTTTTGTAATATTCAGGTTCATTTTTGCGGCTTGTCTGCCGAGTAAATTTACGGCTTCTTCGGGAGAGCCGGGTTTAAAAAATCTCGCAAAATTTACCCCAAAAGCCTTTTGCGTATCAAAAACCGCTTTGGCGTCGGGCTCAAAAAGCTCGAAAACGAATGCGCCGCCGTTTTTGCAACCCTCTATCAGGATTTTTAGCTCTTTTGCGGGGATTTTTTTATCGCTTTTTACGTGCAAAAGCGGACTACCGCCAAAAAGAGAAGGCTCGCAAAGGTGCGCGCGCGCAGCGTCGAAATCGTACTCGTCGTAGTAAAGGCTCAAGATTTCAAAATCTTTAAATTTGGCTAAAATTTCCTTCGCAAAAAGCTCGATTTGGTATTCGTCCGCACCGTAAAGCAAAAAATAATTTGGAAATTTAGCCGCATTTAGCGCGACTTCAAGCTCTTTTCTATACATCGATTTTCTTTACGACCTTGCCGAAAATCTCGGCTGTTGCGATATTTGCGTCCGTAATTTCGACGATGACTTTTTGTAGTAAATTTACGCAGTACGCGCCCAAAAATATCCTGGCGCCTTTTATCTCGTCGTCAAGCCTAGCGACCGCGACGTTTTGATTTTCGCTGATATAGGCATTAAATCGCTGTCCGATGCGCTCTTTTGCCCAGCGCGCAAATTTCCTATCCATAAAGTCAAACGCGACCCTATCGGCTTCGCGCTCGAGTTCGCTTAAATTTGAGCAAGTCGATTCTATATTTAAAAGCAGGTAGTTGAAAAATTTCTCGTCGTTGCGCAGTTTGGCCTTTAAAAGGCGGTGCAACGTAAGGTCGGAGTAGCGGCGGATCGGGCTAGTAAAATGCGTATAGCGCTCAAAACCCAGTCCGAAGTGGCCTAAATTTTGCGCGCCGTATTCGGCCTTTTTTTGCGATTTGATAATGAGTTTGTCGATCTCCTCGCGGTTGCCTACGGCGTCGGCCTGTGCTTGGATTTTGCGAACCAAATTTGCGATATCGCTCTCATAAACGAAGTCAAAGCCCAGAGATCCGAGGTCTTCGAGCAAAATTTGTATTTTTCGCAGATCCGGCGAGCCGTGATTTCTAAAAACGCCTTTACCGATGCGTTTTGCCGCCGCTACGTTGGCTAGCAGCATGCAATCCTCGACGAGTCTGTGCGAGTCGGTATCGGTCTCAAATCTCGTAGAGGCAAGCCCGCCGTCTGCGTCAAGGCTCATGCGAAGCTCCTGCGTTCTAAAGTCAAACGCGTTTTTCAGGCGTTTTTTGCGTAGGCGCGAGGTGAGCGTGAAAAGAGGCTTGATCCAGCCGGTCTCGTCCTCGCGTTCGCTGCGTAAAATTTGATCGACTTCGTCGTAGCTAAAGCGTCTTTTTGAGCCGATTAGGGCCTCCAGCAGCTCTTCTTTTACGACTTCGCCCTCTTCGTCTAGCGTGATTTTGAAACAAAACGCAAGGCGCGCGACGTTTGGCTTTAAAGAGCAGATGTTTTCGCTCAAATTTCGCGGCAGCATCGGTACGGCTTTGTGCGGAAAATATATCGAAAATCCGCGCGTTTTGGCCTCTGCATCTATCGGAGAGTAGGGCGTGACGTATTCGCTAACGTCTGCGATCGCGACGTAAATTTCGCGTTTTTTCTCGTCAAAATATATCGCGTCGTCAAAGTCCTTAGCATCGACGGGATCGATCGTGCAAAAAGGTAGTTCCCTTAAATCTACCCTTTGCGGATACATCGCGGCATCGACCTCGTCGCCCCATGCGATCGCTTCAGCTTCGCATTCCTCGCTAAATTCGTCGTTTTTGTTAAATACGGCGAGCGAGATTTTCTCGTCGCTTAGCGGGTCGTTTATATTGCCGATGACTTCGACTATTTCGTTATTTAGATTGCCGATTTTTAGTAGCGTGCCCGGCGGCAACATTTTTAGGGATTTTTGCGACGCTTTTAGAGCCGAGCTAAGTCCGGTTTTTACGTTTACGCCAAGGATTGCCGAGCCTATTTGCTTGGTATAGACTACGCTCGTTTCGTTGGCGAGTTTTAGCGTCATCACGACTTTGGCGCTTTGGCGTTTTTTCTTTAACGGCAAAAGCTTTGCTAATACGATGTCGCCGTAGTGCGAGGCGTTTAAATTTTTATTTTCTATTATTATATCTTGCTTAAATCGTTTGTCGTAAGGCGCTAAAAAGCCAGTGCCGTTTGCGCTTATATCGAGTTTGCCGCAGACAAAGCCGTTGTTTAGATAGTAACGATCTTTGTGGCAGCTTACGGCGTTTAAATTTAGTAAATTTCGTAGGATTTCTTTATCGGCGGAGGCGACTTCCTTTTCGCTGGCTCCGTCAAGTAGTTTGGTTAAAAATTCTTTCACAAATTCGCTTTGACTTTTGCGACGGCTTCTAAAAATTTATCTTGCGCGAAGCCGTATTCGTCGAGGCACATTAGCGTATTTTGTAGTCCGTCATCGCTAAGTTGACTAAAAATATTTACGGCGTTTTTGACTACCCTGAGCGCTTTTGAGTAGTCTTTGATATGCTCGGGCGCATCGTCCGGATCGTTTGAATAATATATCGCCTCTACCAGCTCGGTTTCTAGGTTCCATTGCTCAAAAATTTTAGCTGTTACCGTTTCGTTCGAGATACCGACGACCTCGGTTTCTAGATCGGATAGATCAAATGGATTTGAAATTTCTTTTAATCTTTTTCTAAATTCGTTCGCCTTACCTTTTTCGTTTAATTCATGAGAAATCACGATTTTGCCGACTTCTAACATAAACGAAGCGGGGCTTAACACGGCGAGTTCTTTCGCGTCGATCTTAGAGTACCAGTTGTACGTGAGCGCATTTTGCATTATGGAAATATTTAAAAAGTCGTGGCTAGTAATGCCGTAAGGGTCTAAATTTATCTTAAAGTTCTTTTTGACGGCGCTTGAGAGCGCGAAACCTCGTACGGTTGCCATGCCAAAAAGCGATACGGCCTTTTCGATTGTCGTTATTTCACGACTAAATCCGTAAAGCGGAGAATTTGCCGAGCGTAAAATATTTGACGTTAGCATCGGGTCTTTGGCGATTATCTGGGCTAGGTCGCCTAGCGAACTATTTTCGTTTGAACAGACGGCTTGGACTTTTACTACCGTATCGTCTAGCGGAGG
>CAUQJU010000149.1:0-4247 GCA_963518005.1 uncultured Campylobacter sp. | reverse complement strand
AAAACATCCTAGGTAAAGACTACGTAAGAGATCCGGAAGGCATCAACGCATGGGTTAGACACCTAGACGCAGGTCACAGCAGAGGCGACACTCTAGTTAAACTATTTGAAGTAGCCACTTCTGCAGAAGCTAGAGCCGCAGACCCGGTAGCGGCGGCGGTATTTGCTAATAAAACAGAGATAGCCTCTTATATGGCGCAAAAGATCGCCGATATCAGGCAAGACCTCTCCGGAGACTATGATTACAGAGAGTTTCAGGAGATCATAAAAACTACTACGGCTACCAACCTAAATGAGCAAAAAGCTAGAGTAGACGCATTGGCATCTTCTACGGTACATAACCTAAGCACGGATTCAAACGAGATATTAGGAAGCGTAGGCCAGGATATATTTAACGCCGTAGCCGACAGCGTCGTAAGTAACGCTACTTTAAAACCTACCGATAAGATAGACGGCGGCGGCGGAGAAAACACTCTAAACGTTAGAGTAAACGATAGCTTTAACGGCATGACTACCGGCTATATCAAGCATATCGATAACCTAAATTTAACCTCTACGGCGCCTACGGCTAAGACCTTTAACGCTAGGGGCATAGAAGGCCTTAGAAAAGTAACCCTAGATAGCCAAAACGGTTTAAATTTACTAAATCCGCAAAATATCGTGGATATCAGCCTCCAAAACGTAACTAGCAATGCTGCTGACGGCTTTAAGCTAGACTACAACTCAAGCACTATCGCAGGCGTTAACGATACTCAAAATTTAACCCTAGATAAAGTAAATTTACACAAAAACGCTATCACGGGCGTAGTAGGAAGCGATAATGCGGGCATTAACATCCCTAATATCGAAAATCTAAACATCTCTACCAAGGGCGAGAAGAGTAACGTAACTATAAAATCCGGCGCAGGTACTGGAAATCACTATAAAAATATAACCGTAAAAGGCAACACCGACCTAACGGTAAAAGCCGAAAGCGACCGCATAGAAAAATTCGACGCATCAGCCTTTACGGCCACTCTTGATTATACTTACAAGGCTTTAGCTACTACTCCTTCCGGCGCTACTAGCATCATCAAAGGCGGCAGCAGTAAAGACGTTATAAATTTAGACTTTGAAGACGTTAGCGCTGCAAATGCTAGACCGTATTTCGAGATAGACGGCGGAGCGGGTAACGACGAAGTGATCGTAAAACGTCTAAAAGCCAACGAGAATAGATTTAACATCAAAAACGTAGAAAAAGTCGGTATCGAGAAAGTGGAGACCGGCGTAGCCAACGGCACCGCTACGGCAGATTTTACCGGCTCAGACGTCACTCATCTATACACTACTAAATTTAAAGACAATCTAAAAGTAGTAAATTCGTCTATAAAAAGCGTTACGGTAGATAAACCTGCTACCGATAATGGTGTAGCGGCTCCTTACGGCACTACGCAGTTTACTAACGGCTATCTAGAGAACATAAACATAGAAAACACTGTAGATCCTAGAAATCCGGTAGGCGAAGCTATCATAAACCCTACTATTCCAGGTCTAAGAAGCACGGTAACTGCATACGTATCTGCCGACGAGAGCGAAAAGGTAACGGTAAATATCGGTAAAAACGTATACGCTCAAAAGATAGCGGGTAACTGGGTAGACGGTAACGGAATGCATGCAGCTGAAGGCATAGGTATCATCGCTCCTAGGGCTAAAGACCTAACTGTAAATTTCAACTCTCCGGGTACTTTGGGTAACACTCACGCAAATACTACCGGTATAAGCCTTACAAACTTGCATAACCTGGTTGCCGGTCCTTCTCAGGCGCAAACGTCCTTTGATAAACTAACCATAAACTCAAAGTCAAACATCCTAAGCAATGTTGACGCTACCTTCCTTGAAAAGCTAAAAGTGTTTAATATCAACACCGATACGAATTTCGAGGCTATCGGAACTAGAGAGTTTAACGACATTCAGCAGATTAACGCTAGCGGCCTTGCTTCAAACAATATCAAAACCGGTAAAGTCTTTTTTACCGATAATGTCATCGGTAAAGGTAGCGGTGCTGTAGGATCTGCCGCTGCTACTGCTACTCAGTCTATCGGTATCAAGGCTGAACATTTAAATTCATTTAAGGCCAATAAAGGTATCTTCACAAAAGGCAACATAAACGTAGTTCTAAACGACATGCAAGGTAAAGCGGAGATAGCTAACGGTATAAACACTGTTGCCGACGATACGATGAAAGCGCACTTTGACAGCTCGAGTAACGTTACGCACAACTTCCAATATGCCACGGCACCGGCTTCGGTTGTCACTGAGGGTACGTTTAGGGTAAATGCGAACAATATTACTGATCTACTAATAGGCAATATCATCGCAAGAGATATAGAGATCAGCGCAGGCAATGCTAGGGGCAACGTCAGCCTAGCTAGTAGCGGCGGGCAATATACGACTGTCACTAGTCCGCATGCTAACGGGGTAGGTAAGATAGGTAACGACAAGACTATCAACAACAATATAGATATGTCTCAGGTAGCAGGTAGCTATAATGTAGGCGAGCTTTTTGGTCAAAATATCAAATTTAAAGCAGCCGTATTTAACTCTCCTACATACTATAGCGACCAGATCGAGGCTGGACTATATAGCGATAAATCAAATACCGGCAACCCGGGCTCTACGGAAAATACCGTAAAAGCGAATTTCGGCGGTCAAAGAACGGGCCAGCAGATAGCTACGCTTGAAGCTAACGGCGTTCAGTCGAATTCTGACGGCAATACTAACTTCTACGTTAAATTTGATAAAACCGCGAGCAATGCGGCTGCTAACGATAATATAAGCTCGCCGGACGACTTAGAAACGTTTAAAGTCGTCGGTAAAAACGCGAATTTGATCATAGACGGCAAATACCATAAAAATAGCAACAATAGCATAGAAGCTTCCGTATTAAAGACTATCGATTTAAGCGGAGTACAGGCCGGTTCTACGTCGTTCTTAAATTTAACCGGACATGACGATACCACCAATAAAAACTGGGTCGTTAAATTTTCTACCGATACTACGACTGGTCTAGGAAACACGACTGCCAACGGTTACAGCTCGTGGCATAATTCCGCTGCAAATCAAGGTTTCGGCAACGCCGGCGCTTCTAACCTTAAAAATCCGCTCTCTGATAACTATGGAGCTACGCCTACGAATGATTTCAAAGCCACGTCGACCATATACGACTTTGGTACTACCGGTACTCCGACCAACGATACCCCGACATTTAGCGGCACCAAGTGGAGCCATAAAAACGTCAACGATACCTCTACGAGTCTAACGAGACCATCTACCGAACTAGTAAGACAAAAGAGCGATCTAGGCGAGAATATCCATACCAAACTATCTCACATCAAGGGTACTCAAGGCAATGACGTAGTGTTGCTGGCTAATAACATGGCCACCGGCGTAGCGGCAAATCCGGACGGTATCAAGCGTCTAAACGTAGACCTAGGCGACGGAGACGACATCATACACGTAGGCAAACTAGCCGACAATACCGAGATCGTCATCGACGGCGGTAGAGGCGCGGATCTATTTGACGTAAGTAGGGCTAAAACGAACGCTGCCGTAAACAAGATAGTAACCATCAAAAATATCGAAGCGGGCGATAAGATTAAGCTAGCCGACTGGTTTGCTCACGGATACGATCCGAAAGATCCTAGCGGGGATAATAGAAATGCAAACTACGAGGAGGTAACTAGCTATGGCGCTAGGATAGATAACGGTAAGACGAAGGTGCAGGTCTATAAGGATGATCACCCGTCTACAACCAACGCCGCTGAAACCAGTGCGGCTACTAACGGAAAATACTTTAAAGGCGATTGGAAAGAAAATGTAAAATCGCATACGGTGGCAACTGATCCGGCGTATTCCGACAATAAAATAGACTTTAATCCTGATGGTGGCTCGCTTACAGTAAAAGGTTCTCGTGATGATCACACGGCTATCACAAAGGAAATTACTAGTGGAACTGACTATGATGATATGCAAACTCACGGTAGCAGCATGAGCGGATATCTGCATCCGAAAAACACCGGTGTCTCAGGCTATGCAAGCGATCCTAATAAAAAAGGTTTGACTGCCGTAGAAAGAGGTGTGGTAACCCAACATCCCGACACGCCTCCCATAGCTCCTGCTGATCTAAATAAGCATGTAGGCGGCGATAGATACGAGTATACGGCGGAATACGGCGATCCTGCTTGGGAGAAGGGCGCTACGACAAATGAC
>CAUQJU010000148.1:0-4265 GCA_963518005.1 uncultured Campylobacter sp. | reverse complement strand
GAGCTATTTGGTTTGCCGTTTGCGAAAGGAAAGTAATATGGCGAAAAAATCAATGATAGCAAAGGCTGCCAGAAAGCCTAAATTTACGGTTCGCGGCTATACGAGATGCCAAATTTGCGGACGTCCGCATTCGGTTTATAAAGATTTTGGAATTTGCCGCGTATGCCTAAGAAAAATGGCTAACGAAGGACTAATCCCAGGTCTAAAAAAAGCAAGCTGGTAAGGAAGAGAAATGTTAAACGACTTAATTTCAGACGGACTAACTCGCATTAGAAACGCTGCAATGAGAAGGCTTGAAACTACAAAGCTTCTTCATTCAAACGTCGTCGAGGCTACTTTATCTATCCTTGCGGCTAAAGGCTATATCGAGAGCTACAACGTCGTAGAAGAAGATAAAAAGAAATTTATAAACGTAGTTTTAAAATACGACGAGCACGGTAGAAGCGTGATTAACGAGCTTAAGCGCGTATCAAGCCCGGGTCGCCGCGTTTATAAGGGAAAAGACGAGATCAAGAGATTTAAAAACGGCTACGGAACGATCATCGTAAGCACCAGCAAAGGCGTTTTGAGTAACGAAGATGCCCACAAAGCTGGCGTAGGCGGCGAAATTCTCTGCTCTGTGTGGTAATGAACGAAAACGACGTGGGGTATCGTTTTCGCATCATTGAAGTGAAGCTTAAACGATAGGCTTCCCGGATTTCCGGCGGGGGTATCGTTGTTGCATCCTAGAAAATGTAATCTAATTCGGTAGCCTTGTCGTGTTTGCGACGAGGCGGCGTTTCGGATTGCGTTGAAATGAAATTTGACTAGGCATCTTTTTGTAGTTTATAAAATTTACGAAAAATTTTCGCCGTCAAATTTATAAAATTTAAAAACGGAAGCTTAAATTTAAAAAGCTTCCCAAATTTAGCTCGGCTTGCAAATTTACCCAAATTTGCCAAAGCTAAATTTAAAAACGACGATGTCAAATTTGACGGCAAATTTTAGGAAGTAGATCCAAAAAAGTAAGTCAAATTTGACGAGAAAATTAAAGTGTTTGAAGCGGTTTTTATCGCTTCGATTCATTTCTATTTTTATGGTATTGCGGTATCCATTCGTAAAAGTAGACATACCCTAGACAAGTAAAAAAGGAAAAAAATGTCACGTATAGGAAAACAGCCGATAGCTATTCCAAGCGGAGTAGAAGTCAGCGTAGAAGGCAACGTCCTTAAATTTAAAAAAGGCGCTCATTTAAAAGAGCTTGACACAAAAGGGCACGTAGACGTTAAAGTCGAGGATGCTCACATAGTATTTTCTCCAAAGAGCGACGAGAGACAAGATAGAGCCTACTGGGGCACTTATAGAGCGCTTGCAAACAATATCGTCATCGGCATCACAAAAGGTTTTGTTCGCCAGCTTGAGATCAACGGCGTCGGTTACAAAGCCGCTGCTAAAGGCCAAGTACTTGAGCTTACTTTAGGATTTTCTCACCCGATAAATCACGAAGTGCCAAAAGGCGTCGAAATCAGCGTAGAGAAAAACATCATCACTATTAAAGGCGACGATAAGCAAGTGGTCGGTCAGATCGCGGCTCAAGTCAGGGCGTACAGGCCGCCTGAACCGTATAAGGGCAAAGGCGTTAAATACGTAGAAGAGCGCATCATCCGCAAAGCCGGCAAGACATCTAAGAAGTAAGGGATAGATAATGACAGCAAATGTATTAAAAAGAAAACTCGCTCTTAGAATCAAGAGAAAAAGAAGAATCAGAGCCAAAATTTCCGGCACTGCGGTATTGCCTAGAATTTCTATCTTCAAATCAAACAGAACTCTTTACGTCCAAGCTATCGACGACGTAGCAGCCGTAACTCTAGCGGCGGCAGACGGCAGAAAACTAGGCGTAAAAGCAAACAAAGAAGGCGCCGTAACTTTGGCTAAAGAATTTGCAAAAACTCTAAAAGCTAAAAAAATAGAAACGGCATTATTCGACAGAAACGGCTATTTGTATCACGGTGTTATAGCGGCTTTTGCGGACGCATTACGTGAAAACGGTATCAAACTATAAGGAAAATCGCTATGGAAAAATATAACAGAGAAGAATTCGAAGAAGTAATGGTTGATATCGGCCGCGTTACAAAGGTCGTAAAAGGCGGTCGTAGATTTAGATTTACGGCTCTTGTCGTAGTAGGAAACAGAAACGGTCTAGTGGGCTTTGGCTTCGGTAAAGCAAAAGAGGTGCCGGACGCTATGAGAAAAGCCGTAGACGACGCGTTTAAAAACATCATCGAGGTAAAAAGAAAAGGCTCGACTATACCTCACGACGTAGAGGTTAAATTTAACGCTAGCCGCGTTTTGCTTCGCCCTGCTAGCGAAGGTACAGGCGTGATCGCGGGCGGTAGCGCTCGTCCTATTTTAGAGCTTGCGGGTATCAAGGACATCCTAACAAAATCGCTTGGCTCAAACAACTCGGCAAACGTCGTTCGCGCTACTTTAAAAGCGCTAAGCATGCTTAAAGGCTAAGGAGAAGATATGGGACTAGAAAATTTAAAACCTGCCGAGGGCTCGACTAGGCAAACCAAAAGACTAGGTCGCGGTCAAGGTAGCGGTCAAGGTAAAACCGCGGGCAAAGGACACAAAGGTCAAAGAGCTAGAAAAGGCTACAACGAGAAAAGAGGCTTCGAGGGCGGTCAGCAACCGCTTCAAAGACGCCTTCCGAAAGTAGGCTTCACTTCCAAATTTGAAAAACCTTACGTAATCAACGTAGAAAAAATCGTTGCGGTAAAAGAGCTAAGCGAGATCACTATCGCTACTATCGCCACCGTACACAAAATTTCAAGCAGCGTCAAGAAAATCAAATTGATCGGAGTGAGCGCGAAAGATTTGGCTTCGAAAATCAAAGACGAGAACGTAACCGTTAGCGGACGTGCGTAATGAATAAGACATTGACCAACAAGATTTTAATCACGTTGGCATTTTTATTTGCTTACAGGATACTGGCATATGTGCCGGTTCCTGGCGTAAACGCTAGCGTTATTAAAGATTTTTTTGATGCGAATTCAAAAAACGCTTTGTGTATGTTTAATATGTTTAGCGGTAATGCCGCCGAACGTCTTAGCATCATCTCTCTAGGCATTATGCCATACATCACGGCATCTATCATCATGGAGCTTTTAGCAGCTACTTTTCCAAATTTGGGTAAGATGAAAAAAGATCGCGACGGCATGCAAAAATACATGCAGATCATCCGCTATGCTACTATCGTTATTACCGTAATTCAGGCAATCGGCGTTAGTATGGGACTTCAAAGCGATCACATGATTGGCAAAAACGGCGATGCTGCAGTTATTATCGATAAAAACCTTTTTATTGCCATAGCCGCCGCATCAATGCTAACTGGAACCATGCTTTTAATGTGGATAGGCGAGCAGATCACTCAACGCGGTATCGGTAATGGTATCAGTCTTATAATTTTTGCAGGCATTGTAAGTTCAATTCCACAAGCTATAGGCCATACCGTAAAGTCGTTTAATACGAACGAGATGAATTTTTTCACAGTCATAGGCTTAGTCTTTATTATCTTGGTAACTGTTGGGGTAGTAATATATATAGAGATGGGCGAGAGACGCGTACCGGTGAGCTATTCGCGTAAGGTCGTGATGGAAAATCAAAACAAACGCATCATGAACTATATACCTATCAAGGTAAATTTAAGCGGCGTTATTCCTCCGATTTTCGCTAGCGCGATTTTGATGTTTCCAAGCACTATTTTACAAGCCAGCACCAATCCGACTATTCAAAAAATAACCGATTTTTTAAATCCTAACGGATACTTTTTTAACTTTCTGACGTTTTTACTGGTCGTATTTTTTGCTTATTTTTACGCTTCGATCGCGTTTAACGCAAAAGATATCAGCGAAAATTTAAAAAGACAGGGCGGATTTATCCCAGGCATTAGACCGGGCGAGGGTACGGCCGGGTATCTAAACGAAGTTGCATCAAGGCTAACTTTTAGCGGCGCGATTTATCTCGGACTTATCTCGACGCTACCTTGGGTGCTTGTTAAATTTATGGGCGTTCCTTTTCCTTTCGGCGGTACGTCGGTACTGATCGTAGTCTCTGTCGCGCTTGATACGATGCGAAGGATAGAAGCTCAAATTTATATGAATAAATATCAAACTCTAAGCGCGGTAGGCTTGTAATGGCTATAACCATCATGCAGTCAAACGACATAGAGAAAATGCGAGCGGCGAATAAAATCGTCGCTCAAACCCTCGATTACGTAGAAAGTG
>CAUQJU010000147.1:0-4294 GCA_963518005.1 uncultured Campylobacter sp. | reverse complement strand
AGCTAAATTTGGACGGCTCAAAGCCGAATAATCAAAAAAGGAGACGAAAAACAAAACGGCTTTAGGCGCAAACGAATTTATAAATCAACGAAAGGAAAAGTAGATGTCTTGGAAAGACTTTTTAAACAACAAGGAAGAAGAACAGCCGCAAAAGGAGGGCAGAGGAATGGATCAAAAAAGCGTAGCTAAGCCGCCGGTGCTATTTAGCGAGACGCAGCAGGTATTAAAAGAAGTCGAAGCTAAACTAGGCGGCACGCTCATCACCTACTACAACTCAAACGCGGGCAGCGTCTGCGGCAACGACGCGAGCGCGATGTATGAAATTTTAAAAGGTAAAAAGATAGAAAACGCGTTTTTGTTTATCAAAAGCGACGGCGGCAGCGGTATAGCAGCTCTTCGCATCATCAGCACTCTTAGAAACTACTGCAAAAACATCACCGCACTCATCCCGGCTAACTGCGCGTCGGCCGCGACGATGATGGCGCTTGGCGCAAATGAGATCGTGATGGGCCCGCTAGCGTATCTAACCGCCGTCGATACCTCGCTAAAGCACGCGATGAGTCCGATAGATAACGGCAACGAGCGCGTTAGCGTATCGATGGACGAGCTAAACCGCGTGATAAAACTGTGGAAAATGCACGAGAAAGATAACGACGAAAACCCGTATAAATCGCTATACAACTACATCCATCCGCTGGTTTTTGGCGCCGTAGACCGCGCTAGCTCGCTCTCGCTAAAGATTTGCTGCGAGCTTTTGCGCTATCACATGAACGACGAGGCAAAGATCCAAAACATCTCCGAGCGCCTAAACAGCGACTATCCGGCGCATGATTATCCGATACTTTTCCGCGAGGCCGAGGAGATCGGACTGCACGTGCAAAAGATGGACAACGAGCTAAACGAGATGCTCCAAGAGCTAACGCTTCTTTACTCCGAGATGGGGCAGCGCGCGTTTACCGACTACGACGAGAACAGCTATCACGATAACAACATCGCAAACATCATCGAGGCAAACGGCAAGCAGATTTATTATCAGATCGACAAAGACTGGTTTTATCGCCCCGACGAGCGCCGCTGGAACGTGATGAACGACGAGAGTTCGTGGCGTAAAAACGAGCTAGTGGGCGGCAAGCTCAAAAATACGATTTATCATTTATGGTGATATTTTGAGTTTCATTTTTTGGTTTTTGATATTTTACGGGATTTATTATCTGGTTTCAAATTTTAGTCAAAATCCCGTAAATTTAGGCGGCTCGCAAAAAAAGGCGATGTTTGAAGAGGCTAAATTTCTAGTTAGCCTGCTTGCTAAAGTCGCCAAAAGCGACGGCAGGGTAAATGAGCTAGAGGCTCGCCTCATCAGCGAGACGCTAGATGATATCACTCTAAGGCTCGGTAACGACGCAGCGATGAGGGCGGAGCTAAAGCAGATCTATAACCGCGAAAAAGAGACGGTGCATAATGCCTATTTTATCGCGCGGCAGTACAAAGATCGCTTCCGCCTTAGCCAAGACGCCGCGGCCGCGAAGCTATCTTTTTTACTAAATTTGGCCTATATAGACGGCGAATTTAGTAAAAGCGAGCATAACGTCATCGAGCAGATCGCTTTGGGATTTGGACTTAACGAGATCGATTTTTGGTCGATTTTAAAGAGATTTGACGATTTTTACGGGCAAAGGCGGCAAGATAGGGGAGGCCGAAGCGATCCGTACGTAAAACGCGCTAAGAGCCCTTACGACGTGCTTGGACTAAAAGAGGGCGCGCCGTTTGACGAGGTAAAAAAGCGCTACCGCGAACTCGTAAAAAAATATCATCCCGATATCCTTATGGGGCGCGGCGAGAGCGAGGAGATGATAGAAAAGAGTACTCGTAAGTTGCAAGAGATAAATGAGGCGTATGAAACCATAAAACAAAAAAGCTAGCCTTTTGAGTGTCTTTAAATGAGTTTGAAAATTTGGGACTGCGGCAGACTATCTGTCTAGCCTTGCCCAAAATTTTCTGCACAACATTTAAATCCATCTCAAAATTCTACGCTTTTGGGTTCTTAAAATTTAATCAAATTTCGGCGCGGTATTTTGAGATGATTTTTCGAGTTTTGAAGCAAAATTGAGCGTGCGCTAGGCATATAGCCTGCGGAGCGAAAATTTTGCAAGATCTCGAAAAAGCACTCAAAAGACAAGCCGATAAAGAAAGGAATATAAATGAGAGCATTAATCAGCGTCAGCGATAAGGAAGGTATCGTAGAGTTTGCCAAAGGACTCGAGCGACTCGGTTTTGAGATATTAAGCACGGGCGGCACGCACAAACTGTTAAAAGAGCAGGGCGTAAAGGCGGTCGAAGTGAGCGAATACACGGGCTCGCCCGAGATGTTTGAGGGGCGCGTAAAAACCTTGCACCCAAAGATTCACGGCGGGATATTGCACAAGCGAAACGACGCAAACCACGTGAGCCAAGCCGCACAGCACGGCATCGGCGGCATCGATCTGGTCTGCGTAAATTTATATCCGTTTAAGCAAACCACCATCCGCACCGATGATTTTGATGAGATCATCGAAAATATCGACATCGGCGGCCCTGCGATGGTGCGATCGGCGGCTAAAAACTTCGCTAGCGTTTATATCGTCACGAGTCCGCTTGATTATGACGAGGTTTTACGCGTCATAGGAGGCGCGGACGAGAGCGAGAAGGCTACTTTTAGGCGAAATCTGATGATAAAAGCCTACGAGCACACCGCGGCCTACGACTCCATGATCGCAAACTACATGAACGAGCGCTTTAACGACGGTTTTGGCGAGATGAAATTTATTGCCGGCAGCAAGGTTTTTGATGCGCGCTACGGCGAAAATCCGCACCAAAAGGGCGCGTTATACGAGTTTGACTACTTTTTCAGCAACAACTTCACCGCGCTAAAAGGCGAAGCTAGCTTTAACAACATCACCGACATCAATGCCGCTTTGGCGCTAGCAAGCAGCTTTGATACAGCGCCTGCGGTCGCCATTGTCAAGCACGCTAACGCTTGCGGCTTTGCCGTAAAATCAAATCTACTAGAAAGCTACGTCGAAGCGCTAAAATGCGATCCCGTCTCGGCATACGGCGGCGTCGTCGCGATAAACGGCACGCTAGACCGCGCTTTGGCAGAGAAAATCAACGAAATCTACGTCGAGGTCATCATCGCCGCAAACGTGGACGAGGACGCTCTTGCGGTATTTGAAGCCAAAAAGCGCATCAAAATTTTCACCCAGGGCAATAAATTTTTGCAGCGCGCAAACGACAAATACGACTTTAAGCACGTTGACGGCGGCTTTGTCTATCAGCAAAGCGACGAGGTGAAAGCTAGCGAGCTAGAAAGCATGAAACTACAAACCGCGCGCGCAGCCAGCGAGGCTGAGCTAAAAGATCTCGAAATTGCGTGGAAAGTCGCAGCGCTCACAAAAAGCAACTGTGTCGTTTACGTAAAAAACAGCGCCGTGGTCGCCATCGGCATGGGTATGACTAGCCGCGTGGATGCTGCGCGTGCAGCCGTGGCTAAGGCGCGCGATATGGGGCTTGATTTGCGCGGTTGCGCGCTTGCTAGCGAAGCGTTTTTCCCGTTCCGCGATAGCATCGATATCGCAAGCGAGGCTGGCGTGAAGGCCGTGATACAGCCGGGCGGCAGCATCCGCGACGATGAGGTCGTGCAGGCGGCAAACGAGCACGGCATGGCGATGTATTTTACGGGCGTGCGCCACTTTTTACACTAAAATTTGATCGTTTTTGCGGCGAGCAATTAGCTACGCCGCTTTACTTTATCCGGCTTAAATTTACAAATAACGGTAAAATTTATCTTTATAAATTTAGTTTACATGAACCCACGTAAATAGCTGCGCTAAGATAAAAAGAGGAAACTCATATGCTAAAAGAAAACATTAAAAACAAAATAGAAAAGCTGGCTCCAAATCCGTTTAGACAAAATACGGATGAGGTTGCGGAAATTTTAAACAAGCTAAATATAAATAAACAAAGTTGCTTCGCGCAGTTATATCTTACTTATACCGGGCCTTTTGACCCGATTTTCCAGGATGTAGAGATACTGGAAATCACGGACATCCTTAGCCCTAATATCATAGAAATGACGGAATATTTTCGTGAGTATTTTTTGCTACCTCAAAGGTATATAGCCCTTAGCGACGATGCTTTCGGTATAGTTCGCGTCTATGATATAAATAGCGATAGAGTGTTTGAGGTAGATATGAGCGAAGTAGATACTTTAGACGATTTTAGCGGCATCGCGAATTTAAAACGGTGGGATAGTTTTGAG
>CAUQJU010000146.1:0-4310 GCA_963518005.1 uncultured Campylobacter sp. | reverse complement strand
CATCATTGACGATAATAGGCATCATCCAGCTATAAACGGCACCTTTAAAAACGTTAAGCAGGATCGATACTGGAGCTCTATGAAAAGCGCGGATAGCTCACCTAATGCTTGGGTCGTAAATTTTAAATTCGGATACGAAGGTTGGAGTAGCGCGTCCGGTAAAAGTTTTGTACGATGCGTTAGACGGTATTGATTTTGAAGTTTCCGTAGAAACAGCTGTATAAATAAGATTAAAATAAAGGGAAAATTCGTGAATAAATTTTTTATAACCTTAACGCTATTTTGTGTAGCCTTAAATGCCGAAGCCTTAAAGGCGTTTTGCGATAAAAATGACGCTGAAAATATCGTAATATGCGAGGAAGCAAAACTAGGTAAGCTTGAATGGCAGGATGGAGCGGAAATTTTTCAAGGCACTTGGGATGAGGCGGGCCGCTATTGCGAGGATCTAAATTTGGCCGGTCGTTCAGATTGGAGATTGCCTACTAGATCGGAGCTTTTAAGTATCACTGCCGATAGCGAAAACAAGTTAACTACAAACGAAGCTTTTAAGAACGCCAAATCGGCATATTATTGGAGTTCCGTAAAAAATTCCGCCGATTTGTCCAATGCATGGGCCGTAAGTTTTAAAGGTAGCGAAGGGGCATGGGGTATTAAATCAACCAATCGTTATTACGTTCGTTGCGTTAGGGTTGTTAAATCCCCTCAAGCAGGTCAAAATATGCGACCTAAAAGCAATGAACCTAAAGTATTGGATGATATTTTGAAGGTAATTTCAAATTTGGCTGAACCCAAAATAGTGCCATCCGATTATATTTTGTTGGAACATAACAACTTTATGCGTCGAAACGATCTTAAAGATGTTGTGATAGACGCGGCGTATAGACTAATGTGGCAAGACGGCGCCGAAATATTTCAAGGGACGTTAGATGAAGCAAAACAATACTGCAAGGATTTAAATTTTGCAGGCTTTAGCGACTGGAAACTACCTAGCAGGAAAGAGCTGATAAGTATAACTGATGGTCGCTATTATTCTAGCGGATCCATAAATCCTGTTTTTAAAAACTTCAAAACCGGTTTGTACTGGAGCAATACGAAGCACGCAGAATATCCGTCCATCATGCTGCTTATCAGTTTTGATTTATTCGGCGGCGTCGGCTGGGCCGGAGAGAATGCTGATTGCTTTGCAAGATGCGTGAGAGAGTATTGATATTAGAAAATTAAAAATAAAGGATAATCTATGAATAAATATTTAATAGCTATAGCGCTACTTTTTGTATCAGCGAACTCCGAAGCCTTAAAAGCTGTTTGTCATAGGGACGACGATAAAAGAGTCGTAATATGCGAGGAAGACAAGCTTGGGAGATTAATGTGGCAGGACAACACTACTTATAAATACGAATGGAATGACTCTAGACGCTATTGCGAAAAGCTAGGTCTAGCCGGATATTCGGACTGGAGGCTGCCTACTAGATTCGAACTTTTGAGCATTACCGACGATGGTAGGTATAATCCAGCGATAAACGAAGCCTTTAAAAATGTCGAATCTGGGAAATATTGGACAAGTGAAAAAAGTGTAATCAGTAGGAATTGTATATGGAATGTGAATTTTATAGACGGTAGCTACGGCGACTTCGAAAGATCTTCAGATCGCCACTTCATCCGCTGCGTCCGAAACTACTAAAATTTAAAATTTCGGCCTTGAGGCGGTGGATGTTTGCCGCCTTCAGGACATTACAAAGCCTAAATTTGGTATAATTCAGCCCAAAGGAACAAAAATGAACAATCTAAAAAGAATAACGTCTCTAAGCGTTAAATTTGATAAAAAACGCTTTTATAAACAGCACATTGCCGTTGCTACAGAAAACAATCTTTTTGAGTGCGCTTTTGAGCTAAATTTGGGACTTTTGGAGCTTAAAATTTCAAAGAAGGAAAAAGAAGAGGCGTTTTGCGAGCTAAAAGACATAGTCCGCAAAGTCCCGCAGGATCAGCTTGCTAGATGTCTTTACAGACTCGCCGTTTGCCTTGCGAGGCAAGATAAGCTCGACGAAGCTCAAAAGTTGCTCAAGGAAGCGCTTGAGGCTTTAGACCGCGACGACGAACATCTAAGGGAAAAAATCGAAAATGAGCTTTATGAGATAGAGCACAAAAAGCATCCTCTTCGAGAAATTTTTAATAAGAGTAATGAAGACGACTTATCGCTTGAATTTTAGATTTAAGGAATAAAATATGAACAAAAAAGACGCATTAAACGCAAGCACGAAACTCACCGCTACATACGAACAACTGTACATAATATATAAACAAGGTAGAGGCGAAATAGAGAATAGTTTTTTAAAAAACAGTAACTACATAGAATTTTTTAAAAATAAACGCGAGCACTTTGAGGCGTTTTTTGATTATACAGGAGATAATTCAGTTGCCAAAGAAAATTATTTGAAAGTACCTATGGAGTCCTTGCTGGATGGGCTACTGAAGAGCAAAGTTAAAGAAAACGGTAAAACAAAAACCATTAAATTAAATATCGGCGACTTAGAGAAAAAGATTAAAATACCTACGCCTAACGCTATTTCTCAAATTTGCAAAGATAAAGAAAGAAGGCTTCAAAAAGCTCAGTTTATAAAATTGGCCGTTAATAAGTATTTGGCCATTACTTCTTGCAACGATGATTGTAGAATTTGGCTTCCGATATGCGAAAATAATTTCTTGAAAGTAATGGACAAGGTCTTTAAAATAGACAAAGATTGTTCTGAGCTATTTTACTTACCGTTTTTTTCGGTGGTTGATTCAGAAATTTCTTTAAGCGGTATTCTAAAGGCAAAATTTGACGATGAACTTTTTGAGGATATATCTTTAAATGCAGCCAAAGCTTATAAAATAATAGTTGGCGGACCTTTGCCCGCTGTAAATACGCCTAGTGCTACCTCGTCCGCAATGATGTACGCCGCCCCATCACCGGCCAAATTAGCATCGCCTACAATGGCTTTTTTTACGCAAAATTTAACCTCAAATCCAATCACCCTAATAGACTTCAAAGAAAAAATAGCTATCAAGATCCAAGATAAGACTCTGCATGTCATGGGGCTGTTTTCAGATAAACTAATAGAGCTTTTAAAAGAGTGCAAGCATATCTTAAACAAAAATAAGAAAGACGAAATTTTACTAGTTAGTCCAAATGCCAAAGAAGACGAGAATACGACGACTCAAATTTTGACCTTTTATTCTGTTTTATTTATGCTAAATCCAAATTTCATAAACGATCTATTTCATCCTAAAATGTAGAAGTGGCGGCTTTCAAAAGCTTCTGAAAGACTAAAGCTATAATTCTTGCATATTTTTACAAAGGAGAAGATATGCAAGAACCACAAGATAGCGCGCAAAGCGAAATAGCCGGGAAAAGCGGCGAGGAGATAATCGCCTATATCAAGGAAAAATACGATAAATTTGCCGACGAAACCCAAAACTCCGTCGAGGCGCTAGAGATAAAATTCGTACTAGCAACGGCCGGTATAGGCATAGACGACCCTAAAGAAACCGTCGAGAGACTACAAGACTGCGTTTCCTACTTTAAGGAAAATATCTTTCCGTGCACCTATTTGCTAAGACAAAGAGCAATAGAATATACCCGCGCTCAAAATACTTTTATAAAATCTATGAATAAGTTTATAAAAAACATCTCCCTTATTAGGCTTGAGGCATTTGTTTTTGGGACGATATTTGGCGTTTTTTTGATGTTTTTGCTGCATTTATAGTAAATTTGGGCGCAAATATTACCGCGCCCTTTAAATTTAACTCAAATTTTTACCTTTCCGCTAAATTTTTTACCTCTTTTGCCTTATTTTTCTCAAATTTGCCTCTATTTTTTTAAACTCAAATTTTAATCAAACCCCGACAGGCGCGTCATTCAAAAGCTTCTGAAAGAAAGATACGACAATTCCATCATAATTTCAAAACAAAGGAGAAAAGATGAGACCGATAGGTTTTTTAAGGTACGAAGAGGGAGAGCAAAGCTCTGGCGAGATAGGATTTGCCAAACAAGAAGAAGACGCGCAAATTTGCAAGGAGGGCAATCTCATAATCCCTTGCAACTTCACTCACGCTGCTATCATCGGCGAGACTGGTTGCGGCAAAACTACTTCGATGATATATCCAAATTTGCTCGACAGGATGCAAAGAGGGCATGGAATATTCGTGTTTGACTACAAAGGTTGCGAAGAGAGCGCGGTTAAGGCTCTGGCTAAAAGAGCGGGCAGGTTAAAGGATGTCGTCGTTGTCGGAACGTTTCTTGGCGAAAAGATAAATTTGATCAAAGA
>CAUQJU010000145.1:0-4312 GCA_963518005.1 uncultured Campylobacter sp. | reverse complement strand
GAGCTAGCGGAGTAGCTAGCTGGTACGGACCTGATTTCCACGGTAAAAGGACGTCAAACGGGGAAGTATACGATATGCACGCTATGACGGCGGCGCATAAGACGCTACCGATGAATACGATGGTACGCGTGACGAATATAAAAAACGGCAAAAGTATCGTCGTGCGTATCAACGACAGAGGTCCTTTCGTGGCCGGGCGCGTAATCGACCTTTCAAAAACCGGCGCGGTAAAGCTTGACGTATTTAACGCCGGCACGGCTCCGGTTTTGCTTGAAGTCGTAGGCTTTAACGGTAACGTTAGCGACAAAACTACCGCTCAGGCGCCTCAGGCCAAAAATAAACCTGGCGCGCAAAGTTCGGGTATAGCTAAAACCCAGCAGCAAAGTTTTGTCGGCGGAGTCTTTATGGTGCAAATCGGCGCGTTTAAAAATTTAAGCGGCGCAAATGCGCAAAGACAGCAATACGCAGGCAAATACGGTAATGGAGCGTACGATACGGTTATAAAGTCTTACGAGCTTGACGGAGGCAAGGTATATAGAGTGTTTATAGCCGGCTTTAGAAGCGAGGATGAGGCTAAAGACTTTATAAATGCCGGTCATATCGCGGGCGCGTTTTTCGTGAGAGAATAAAATGCAAAGAAAAACTAAAGAAACCGATATTAGGTTAGAGCTTGAGATTTACGGTAGCGGTAAAGCCCAGATATGTACCGGTATAGGATTTTTCGATCACATGCTTGAGGCTTTTTGCAAGCATGCGCTTTTTGATATAAAGCTTGTTTGCAAGGGCGATTTGCACGTAGATTTTCATCACAGTGTGGAGGACGTAGGCATCGTTATCGGACAAGCCTTAAGAGAGAAAATTTATCCGCTTAGCGGAGTCGAGAGATTTGGCGAGGCGACGGTAGTTATGGACGAGGCTGCGGTAAACTGCGCGCTTGATCTTTCAAATCGCCCGTTTTTAGTCTATGAGAGTATAAACGAAGGCAAAGTCGGCGAATTTGACGTAGAGCTAGCGAATGAATTTTTCCAAGCCCTAGCGTTTAATGCTGCAATTACGCTACATATCACTAAAATCCGCGGACGAAACTCTCATCATATCTTGGAGGCTAGCTTTAAGGCCTGCGCCGTCGCGCTAAGAAGGGCTTTGGCTAAAAACTCCAGAGTCGGCGTGCCTAGCACGAAAGGCGTGCTATGATAGAGATTATATTTTTAGACGTAGACGGCTGTCTAACCGACGGCAAGATCGTTTATAGCCCTAACGGCGACGAGCTTAAATTTTTTGACGTCAAGGACGGATACGCCATCGAGAGCTGGCTAAAGCTTGGCAAAAAAGTCGCGATCATCACGGGCAGAAGCTCTCCAATCGTCGAAAAAAGGGCGCAGGATCTAAAAATAACGCACGTCTATCAAGGCGTTAGCGATAAACTTCAAACCGCAAAACAGATACTTAAATTTGAGGGATTGGAGTTTGAAAACGCCGCGGCTATAGGCGATGATTACAACGACTACAAGCTACTAAAAAGCGTCGGATGGAGCTTTAAGCCTAAAAACGCGATCAAAGAGCTTGAAGTAAAAACGAAGCTTAATTACAAGGGTGGTAACGGTGCGGTGCGCGAGATGATAGAGATGCTTATAGACAGCGAAAGCTTAAGGCAAGAGTGGGCTAAACGTTGGTTATAAGGATATTTTATATCGTCGTTAGCGTTTTTAGCGTAGCGATGGTTTATTTAGCGATTGAGGAGCCTTATTATAGCGAGCTCTTAAAGGGCGGCGAAGTTATCGCAGATATGCAAATGAACGCGGTTACGGACTACGAGATAAACGCCACGACGGTAAATGCTAGATACGAAGCCGATACGTGGAATAGATACGCCGAATTTGACGAGTTTATAAAATTTAGGGCAGAAATCTTTAAGGATAACAAGGAGCATAACGTTAGCGCAGATAAGGCATTTTATAACGGAGGTCGCATTAAATTTAAAGGTAACGCTAAATATGCTAATAGCGAAAAATTGACGTTTTTCTCGGACGAGGTCGTTTATAGCACGGCGACGAAAGTAGCTGCAACCGAGACGCCTTTTACGATGACGCGCGGCGAGGATAAGGTAGTCGGCAAGGCTTTGGTTTACGATTTTGAGCTAAAAAAGGCTTATATCAAAAAAGCTTTTGCTCTGATAGAACAAGATAGAAAGAAACGGGACGAAAAATGACGAAAATAGATTTGATTAAAAAGACGGTTTTAGTTTTGGCGCTTGGCGCTTTGCCGCTTTTAGCAGAGCAAGTAGAGATCACCGCAGACGAGTTTTACGCCGACGAAGGCAAGCAAATAAGCGAATTTAAAGGCAACGTAAATATTAAAAAAGGTAAAGATACGCTAACTGCTAATCTCGTCGTTATACATTTTGATAAAAATCGCAATCCTCTAAAATACGTAGCTTCCGGTAACGCCAAATTTAGAGTATTTATCAAAAATAAAACATACGACGGTAGCGGCAGCGAGCTTATTTATGAGCCAACGCCGAATTTATATACGATAAACGGCAACGGATTTTTACACGAGATAGAAACTGATAAAAAAGTCTACGGCGAAAAGATCACGGTCAATCAAAATAGCGGTATGTATAACGTAAATAGCGGCAAAAAAGAGCCGGTTAAATTTATATTCCAGGTCGAGGACAAAAAGTGATCCGCGTTTTAAACGCAAAATTTCTCGTTTCGGCGCCCGACATCACGCTAGCTCCGCCTGCAAATTCTAGCGAAGTAGCGTTTTTAGGGCGTTCAAACGTCGGCAAAAGCAGCCTCATAAACGCCCTGGTTAATCAAAAAGGCCTGGCCAAAAGCAGTTCGACGCCTGGCAAAACGCGCCTCATAAATTTTTTTGAGGTCGAGTATGCGCGCGGTATCAAAAACGAGCAAGGCGAACTAAGCGAGGAGAGGGCAAATTTGACCTTCGTCGATTTGCCGGGTTTTGGATATGCCAAAGTGGCTAAAAGCATGCATGCGCAGTGGAGAAAAAACCTCGACGAATATCTAAAATTTAGAGCCAACATCAAGCTTTTCGTACACCTTATCGACTCGCGCCAGTTTGATATGCAAATCGATAGGAACGTGAATGATTATCTGCAAAGCTTCCTGCGCCCCGATCAAAAAATTTTAAATTTTCTCACAAAATCAGACAAGCTAAATCAAAGCCAAAAAAGCGCGGTTTTAAAGGTTTATCCGAGCGCGCATTTTGTCTCAGCGCTCAAAAAAACGGGCGTAGAAAAGGCAAACGAGCTTATATATCTAAACGCGCTGGGGCTGTAATGAAATCAAAAAGCCGCAGGCAAATTTTGGCATTTTTACCATCAAATTTTCTAGCTAAATTTACAAATTTAAGCGGCGCTAAGGCTAAATTTGCAAATTTAGCTAAAAACCTATAATGATGCAAGCGAGTGCGGCGATGCGAAGACTAGGCGCGGAGAAGCGATTTTTAAAGCAGCTTGCTTGGGTTGCTTTTTTGGTATTTTATCAGAGTATAACGACCGTATTTACGTATCTGCCGCCTCTTATCGGGATATTTTTTACTTATATGATCACGCTAACCTTGCAAAAACAAAAGACGCTCAAGGAGTTTGGCAAGGAGTGGTATTTTTGTCTATTTTACCTTACTTTTGCCGAGCAGGCGCACGGCTTTGCGCTGTTTTCGGCGGTGATCGCGTTTATGCTTTTTTATCATTTTATGTCCGACTGGCTCATCGTTACGCTAAAATCAAGAGAGCTTTTGGCGGCGGGATTCGTCGCTAGCGGTTACGTTTGGACTTGCGCTACTAGCTCTTTTATCTCTTACGCGGCAAATTTACCGATGCTAAAATTTGACTACGAGTACCTGATCTACGTGGGCGTAGAGTCCGTTTTGGCGGTAGTTTTATTTAAGGGGCGCTTATGAGGATGCGCATAGTGTTTGGCATCATATTTAGCGTCTGGGTGCTTTTGCTGGTGAGAGTTTATTATCTTAGCGTCAAGTCAAACGACTTTTACGAGGAGATCGCCGAGCAAAATGCGGTAAAAACGCAGTATCTAGCTCCCGTTAGAGGGCTGATTTTAGACGCCAAAGGCCGTCCGATGGCGGTAAATCGCCTCGGTTTTTCCGTCGCGTTAAAGCCGCATCTAAGCGGCAAGAGAGCGGAGATTTTAGACGCCGAGCTTGCAAATTTACAAAATTTATTTGAGGATTTAAACGTCACGAAACTAAAGCGCGAATACGTCAAGGCCGACTCCCCTTATAACCAAGATTTTATCCAGATTATCGATTTTATGGATTACGATAAGAT
>CAUQJU010000144.1:0-4313 GCA_963518005.1 uncultured Campylobacter sp. | reverse complement strand
AATTTGAGGCTGAAATTTAACGAGCCGAATTTATTTAAACTCGCGACTCGTAAATTTTGCGAGGCTTTAGAAATTTTACGTATAATCTAAAATCTTAAAACGAAAGAAAAAAGTAATTTATGGGCAAATTTAAGTGCGCGCATTGTAGGGGCAAATTTGAGCGCGAGGCGCTGATAGAGCGCAGCGGGGAGCTGTTTTGCTGCGAGGGGTGCGCGGGAGTTTACGAGATACTTAACGCAAGCGGGCTGGGCGAGTTTTACGAAAGACTCGGTAAAACTACGCTAAATCCCGCCCGAGGCTCAAAAAACGCGGCGCAAAAGTCGCAAGAGGACCTCGCGGCTATTTATCAAAACTACGTTAAAAACGAGAACGGGTTTAACAAAATCTCGCTCATCATCGAGGGCATCCACTGCTCGGCTTGCGTCTGGCTAAACGAGAAAGTCCTGTTTGCGCAAAAGGGAATTTTAGAAGTAAATATAAACTCGGTTAACAATAAAGCCCTCATCGTCTGGGACGAAAACGAGGTAAATTTAGCCCAAATTTTCGCTCTCATCCGCTCTATCGGCTACGAGCCCTACCCATACGACGCGCAGGCTCAGGAGCAAAGACTTTCGGGGCAGAGGCGCGAATTTTACGCTAGGCTGCTTGTGGGGATATTTTGCACGATGAACATCATGTGGCTGGCCGTCGCGCAGTACGGCGGCTACTTCACGGGCATGCGCGCCGACGTGCGCTCTATCATAAATTTCGCCGAATTTATCCTCGCTACGCCGGTGCTTTTTTATACGGGAAGCGGGTTTTTTAGGGGCGCTTGGAGCGCGCTAAAAAACAAAACGCAAAACATGGATAGCCTCATCGTCACGGGTACGCTCGCGGCTTATATTTTCTCGGTTTATGCGATGTTTTCCAGGCGCGGCGAGGTGTATTTCGACTCGGTCGCGATGATAATCACTTTCGTATTTATCGGCAAATATCTGGAAATTTTAAGCAAGAAAAAAGCCGCCGATACGCTCGATAATCTAAACTCGTTAAATTTAAACTCGGTTAGCGTCAAAAACGGCGACGAAATAATCCTAAAAAGCGCGCAGGAGGTGAGAGCGGGCGAACTCGTAGTCGTGAGGGTCGGCGAGCGCGTGCTACTTGACGGCGTCGTAGTAAGCGGCGCGGCGAGCTTTGATCTCTCAAGCCTTAGCGGCGAGAGCGCGCCTGCGTATCTTAGCGCGAAAGAGGGCGAAAACGAGATAAAAAGCGGCTCGGTTTGCTTGGACGGCACGCTGGTTTACGAGGTCGGCGCCGTGTTTAGCGAGTCGGTGCTAGCCCGTATCATAAACCTGCTAGAAACCGCCGCAGCCAAAAAGCCTAAAATTCAGGCGCTCGCAGACGCCATCGCGGCGAGGTTTTCGGCCGCTATCACGGCTCTAGCTCTAGCGACGTTTGCGTTTTGGTTCTGGCGCACGGGCGAGCTCTCCGCCGCGCTCATCGTCGCGATATCGGTCGTGGTGATCTCGTGCCCCTGCGCGCTGGGGCTTGCTACGCCCGTTAGCACGCTCGTCGCGCTTGGAGCGGGCTTTAGGCGCGGGATACTTTTTAAAGAAGCGCGCATCATCGAAAGCCTCGCCAAATGCGATACGGCCGTGTTTGACAAGACCGGCACGCTCACGTCGGGGCGGCTTAGGGTGAGTAAATTTACGCACGCGGGCAAATTTGACGCAAGCGCGCTTTTTTCGCTGGTTAGCGGCTCTACGCATCCCGTTAGCCGCGCCGTCGGCGAGTATCTGCGCGCAAATTTTAGAGATTTAAAGATTTTAGAGCTAAGCGGCTTTGAAAACATCGCAGCGCGCGGCACGCAGGCTAAATTTGATGGCAAAAAGCTAGCCGGCGGGAGCGAGAAATTTATGCGCGAGCTGGGGCTTTATGACGGCGAAGCCGTGCGCGGGACTTGCTATTTTTTCGCCAAGGGCGGGCAGATCGCGGCGGCATTTGAGCTAGAGGAGAGCCTAAAAGATGGCGCCAAAGAGTGCGTAGCCGCGCTAAAAAACGCGGGCATGCGCGTGGCGATGCTAACGGGCGATAACGAATACGCCGCAAAGCGCGCTGCAGAAGGGCTTGGCATCGAGGAAACGGTCGCAAACGCTCTGCCCACGGACAAGGCCGCTTACGTAGAGAGACTGGCGCAGCAGGGGCGAAACGTGCTGATGGTAGGCGACGGGATCAACGACGCCGCCGCGCTCGCGCTCTCAAGCGTGGCCGTGTGCATGGGTAGCGGAGCGGCCGTGAGTATCGCGAAAAGCGACGTCGTGCTGATGAGAGATGACCCCGCCTCGCTCGCGGCTGCGGTAGCGCTCGCGCGCAAAACCTACCGCATCGTGCGGCAAAATTTGGCCTTTTCGCTCGTTTATAACGCCGTGACGATACCGTTAGCTATGGCCGGCTACGTAGCGCCCGCAGTGGCTGCGCTATCGATGTCGCTAAGCTCGGTCGCGGTCGTGCTAAACGCGATGCGGGCTAGGAGCAAACGATGAGCGGGGCGGTCGTGGCTATGATGATCGGGGTTTCTACGTTGCTTGGCGCATGCGGGCTGGCGGCACTGCTGTGGGGGCTTAAGACCAGGCAGTTTGACGACGAGCGAAAGTTTTTGGACGGGACGAAATTTGACGACGAAGACGCGCTAAACGATGCCTACGAGCTGGAGCTTCGCCGCAAAGAAAAGGGGTATAAGCCGCCTGATTGAGGTTTAAATTTACGGCAAATTTTTCGAGACTTTGCCGCTAAAATTCGGTTATTTTGGGTCGTAAAATTTGCCGCGAAATTTGATTTCGAGCGTGGGCGGGATTTGCGTTTTAAATTTGACGGCGAGGATTTCGGACTCGAATTTGGACCGTAAATTTAATCCGTTGCGGTTAAATGTAGTTAAATTTCGACTAACTACGGCGTAATGACGGACAAAAATTTGAGCATTGGATTTTGTTGTTTTGTATGTTAAATTTAGCGTGCAAAATAGCAAAAACGCGTAAGCATAAGCCGGCAGAGTAAAAATCGGCCGTCCTTTGCTAGCAAAAACGGGTCGCCGGCAAATTTAGCCTCTTATCGGCCAAATTTACTCAGTCTAGCGATGCTACTCAATCACATCAAGGTCTCCGCTTGACGCACCAGCCGGGTATGCCGCCCGCTTGGAGTTTAGGCGGCTTGGAGCCGTTTAAATTTAATCGCTGCAATTGCCGAGCGGGCGTGTTTTAATCCTGTAAATTTTGCTTTCTTGCTTGTAAAAGCTTCACTCTGGCAAGCATTCTTAATCTACTTTTAGCTTTTTAGCGATATGATTCCGCAAATTTAAACAAAGGAAACAACATGAAAACTCTTGTGATTTTATCGCACCCAAATCTCGCCGCATCTCGCGTAAACAAAGCCTTGTCGCAGGTAGCAAAGGCCGCTGCGGACGCTAAAGTGCGCCATTTGGAGGGGCTTTACGGCCTAGATATCGCGCGCATAGACGCCCGCGCGGAGCAAGACGCGCTAGCAGGTGCCGAGCGCATCGTATTTTTATACCCGATGTACTGGCTAAACGTGCCGCCTATGCTAAAAGCCTATATCGACATCGTCTTTTCGCACGAGCTGGTGGGTTCCGGCGCGCTTAAGGGCAAGGTCTTGCAGCTTGCGCTAAGCGTCAGTACGCCGCTTAGCGAATACTCTAAACAGGGCGCGATCGGCTTTAGCTTGGATGAGATTTTAACGCCGCTTAAGATCGCGGCAAACTACTGCGGGATGGACTTTGCCGTGCCGTTTATCAGCAGCGGATTTGAGCCCGGCGAGTTTGGCGACGATGCCGTAGATGCCGCAGCCGCGCGCTTTGGCAAGCTTTTACGAGGAGAGCTAAGCCCGGGCGAATATCAAATTTAGCCTCGTCTTTTGCGACCGCGAGTTAAAATTTCGCGACGGAGAATTTGGCCGCGAAATCCGCTTTTGCCGAGCCGACCGCTAAAAAGTTCGAATTTAGCTCGGTTTTTGCATTAATACGGGCGTTTTTATGCCGCCGCTTACGGGCGTGCGATTTTGTAAACCAGCGCTACGGCGCGTATCTTAAATTTCTTTAAAGGCGCGTCCTAAATTTAACCTTAAGCCCGAAATTGCGGTATTAAATTTATCCGTCGATTTTCGCGCCTCGATGCAAGTATAAAATCAAATTTAAAGCCTGATTTAAGCGAGTAAATAAAACCTGCGCCGAAACAATCTCTCGCGATTATCGCAAATGCTTGCCGCTACTTGTTTTGTCTGCTTGCGGTAAATTTGCGAGCTTAAACCGCAAGCTTATTTTA
>CAUQJU010000143.1:0-4315 GCA_963518005.1 uncultured Campylobacter sp. | reverse complement strand
GAACTAAACGGCTTTGAGGGCGATAGACTCGAGGAGGAGCAAAAGCGCGGGATCACGATCGATCTTAGCTTTTCAAATTTGAGCAAAAACGGCGAAAATATCGCGTTTATCGACGTGCCTGGGCATGAAAATTTGATCAAAACGATGATCAGCGGCGCGTACGGATTTGACGCGTGCCTTTTCGTCGTGGCGGCAAACGACGGGCTTATGCCGCAGTCTTTGGAGCATTTGGAGGTTTTAAATATCCTTGGAGTTCGTTCGCTCGTCGTCGCTCTAACCAAATGCGACCTAGCTAGCGCGGAGCTAATAGAACAGCGAAAGGGCGAAATTTACGCCGCCGCGCAAAACTACAAAAATCTGCAAATTTTAGAGATTTTCCCGGTTAGTATCAAGGATGCCGCGAGCATTGATGAGCTGCGAAATTATCTTTTCACGCTAAAGGCGGCTAGCCGCGAGCAAGAGGGGGTTTTTAGATACTACATCGACCGCGTTTTTAGTCTAAAAGGTATCGGAAACGTAGTCACGGGTACCGTGATAGAGGGCAGCGTGAGCAAAAACGAGAAGCTGTTTAACTATGACGCTGGCAAAGAGGTGCAGGTGCGAAGCGTGCAGAGCCACGATACCTTCGTCGACCGCGCGGGAGTTAGCAGCCGCGTGGCGCTAAATTTGACGGGGATTGAGCTAAACGATCTAAAAAAAGGCCAACTGCTTAGCAAAAAGGGCTTTTTTAGGGGATTTCGCGAGATAGACGCGATAGTTTTCGCTCGCGAGCTAACGCATGGGCAGAGCGTGACGTTTTGCGTCGGGGCAAAGGCCGCGCCCGCAAAAGCACTCGTTCTTAGCGAAAAAGAGGGCGGGATATTTGCGACATTTAAATTTGAAAGGGATATGTTTTTAAAATTTGACGAGCCGTTCGTGCTCATCGCAAACGGTCGCGTCATAGGCGGCGGCAGGGTGCTAAACGCCGTGAGCGAGCCGATGAAAAAATCAAGTAAAATTTCGTTTTTAAACGCGCTGCTTAAAAAGGGCTTCGTAAGCGCCTTTGCGATGCTAAAAGATACGCATAAAAACGGCTTTGGCATCATCTCGGCCTATCAGCGCTTCGGGCTAAATCACGAGGAGGCCGTAGCTATAGCAAAACAAACGCCAAACGTATTTGTCGATGAAAAAGCGCTAAATATCTACGATCTAAGCGCGGTCGATCGGATAAAAAGCGCGGTCAAATTTATGATAGAGAAGAACGAATTTGCGGTATTTTCGGCTACGAGCATCAGCCTAAAGCTCTCGTGGGCTAGCGAAAACATCGCTCAAAAGGCGCTTGACGAGCTAGAAAGCGCGGGTATGATCGCTAAAAACGACGGCGTCTATACCAAAACGGGCGTGGATATGAGCAAGCTAAAAATCAGGCTCGAGGAGAAAATTTACGAGATCTTGCAAAGCGGAAATTTAGCTCCCCTAGCGCCCTATAACATCTACGACGAACTTGAGATAGACCGAGTTAGCGGCGATAACGCGCTAAAAAAGCTAACGGGCATCGGACGCGTGGTGAGGCTCGCGCACAATCTTTTTGTAACGTCAAAAGCCCTAAACGAGGCGCTTGCCAAGCTAAAAGCTATCATCGCCGCGCAGGGATTCGTAAACGTAACGAACGCGAAAGAGGCGTTAAATTTAAGCAGAAAATACATAATCGCCTACCTGGAGCAACTCGATCTGGATCCTAATATCGTCAAAAACGGCACCGACCGAGTTTTAAAAGCGTGATTTTTTATCTATTTAAAAAATGCAAATATAATCCGCGCAAATTTTTAAAAAAGGAATGAAATGAAAAAAGTAGTATTATCGCTAACGGCGGCCTGCGCGATGTTTGCCGCTACCGACGCGCAGGTGGTCGATTTTTACTCTCAGATGCTCGGCGAAGGCGTAAAAGTGTCCGTAACTGGTCGCAAACCGGCAGCCGGCGGCATAGAAGCGATCACGGTAAATTTAAGCAACGACCAAGTCAGCCAAGACGAGGTTATCTTTGCTAAAGACGACTTGCTTTTTCCGGACATTATAGATTTAAAAGAGCATAAATCGTATCTGCAAGATATAAAAAATGAAATAACTATGAAAAATATCTCAAAAGCCTATAAAAACGAGAAAAAAGAAAATATCATCACGCTGGGAAGCGACTCCAAAAAGCCAACTATCGTGATGTTTTCAGATCCTGAATGCCCATACTGCCGAGCCGAGCTAGATAGAATAGAAGCAACGCTAAAAGAAAATAACGTAAACGTGATCTTAACTCCGGTTCACGGCGTTTCGTCTTTGCAAAAGAGCTTTTTGATATATAAAGACGCAGCAGGTGCAAAAACCGATAGCGATAAAATCCAAATTTTACGAAAGTATTATGCAAGCGATTATACCGTAGCAGACGGAGCCGTTAGCGAAGAAAACGTAAAAACTATGGATGAGTTGCGTAAAAAATATGCTGCCGCAGGCGTTCGCTCCGTGCCTTATATAGTAAATTTAAGCGATTTACAAAAATAATCTTTAGTGAAAATTTGAGCCAAGTTTGATAAATTTGGCTCAAAACCTCTGGAATTTAATAAAATATACGTTTATAACTTGATATATAGTATTAAAACTTAAGCTAAATTTTATATTTTCTTAATTATTTATTAAGCTTTGTAATTAATATAATATTTTTACTTCGTTTATTCTCAAAATATGCTAAATTTGCATAGTGATATTTTAAAATATGCAAATATCCTAAAATATGCGTCTGTAAGGCGTATTACGCACAGGAAATATGCAAAATTTGAACAATATCTTTCTAAAAACGTCTCAAAAATTTCAAATTTGGGATAAAAAGGAGAAAACATGCAAGGATCAAGACGAGATTTCCTCAAAAAATCTCTGAAGGTCGGCGCGGTAGGCGGAACCGTATTGGCCGCCGCAGCTATCGCAAAACCGACTAGCGACGAGCTTGCTCCTGACGACAACGGCGTAGTTGTCGGCAAGTCGAGCAAAAAAGAGGTGCTTTACAAAAAAAGCAAAGAGTGGGAATACTACTATAAGATCGCTTACTAAGGGAGAAAACCATGAGTGATTCACGTATAGCAAGGCGCTCGTTTTTAAAGCTTGCCGCTCTTGGTGCCGGTAGCACGATGGCATTTGGCGAAAACGAGACGTTTAGAAAAGCAACTAACGAGGAGATAAAAAATCCTTTTGAAGGCTCAAAAAAAGTTAGAACTATTTGTTCTATTTGTTCTGCAGGCTGTGGTATCGAAGCCGAGGTAAAAGACGGCGTATGGGTTCGCCAAGATATGGCGATGTTTCACCCGATCTCTCAAGGCAGCCACTGCTCAAAAGGTATCGATCAAATCGACTTAACCAAGAGCAAACAGCGCATAAAATACCCTATGAAAAAAGTAAACGGCAAATGGGAGAGAATAAGCTGGGAGCAAGCCGTAAACGAGATCGGCGATAAGATGCTACAAATCCGTAAAGAAGACGGTCCTGATAGCGTAGTTTTTCTAGGTTCAGCCAAATTTAACAACGAGCAAAGTTATTATTTCCGTAAATTTGCAGCGTTTTGGGGTACAAACAGCAACGATCACGTAGCACGCATTTGACATAGCGCAACAGTCGCCGGTGTGGCGAATACTTGGGGTTACGGCGCTATGACTAACCACTGCGGAGATATGGCTGCAAACTCAAAAGCCATCTTTATGATAGGCGCAAATTCGGCCGTCGCAAATCCCGTCGGCGGTATGAAGCATGCCCTTCAGGCTAAAGATAGAAATAACGCAAAGCTAATCGTTGCAGATCCGAATTTTACGAAATCTGCGGCAAAAGCAGACCTTTATCTAAGGCACCGTTCGGGAACGGACGTAGCGTTAATCTACGGATTAATCCACATAATCCTTAAAAACGGCTGGGAAGATAAGGAATTTTTAGAAAATAGAACTTACGGTATCGAGGAAATTAGAAAAGAGGCCGAGCACTGGACGCCTGAGGTAACTTCGGACGTTACGGGCGTGCCTGTAGATAGGCTAATGCAAGCAGCGCACATAATGGCTCACAGTAAGCCGGGAACGGTTATCTGGGCGCTAGGTATCACTCAGCACTCCGTAGGCACGTCAAATACGAGAATCTTGCCTATCATGCAGCTGATTTTAGGCAACATGGGCAAACCGGGCGGCGGCTGTAATATCCTGCGCGGTCACGACAACGTCCAAGGCTCTACCGATATGTGCAATCTCTCAGACAGCTTGCCGATGTATTACGGTTTAGCCGATACTGCATGGAAATACTACTGTAAAGGTTGGGG
>CAUQJU010000142.1:0-4339 GCA_963518005.1 uncultured Campylobacter sp. | reverse complement strand
GCTATAAACAACCCGAGCAAGAGAGAATTTACCTTGAACACTGCTGCTAGGCAAAAGTCGTCTCCGGAAACGAGATTTGCGGATTTTTTTCAAGATAATAAAGCCGGTATGATCTCAAAAGAGAAAGCTGACGAAAAGGACAATTATTTTATATTAAAACAGGAGGCTTTTTTAAACGGTGTTTTAAAAACAACCACACCGGTGCCGTCTGTTATATCGCCCAAAGACGGAGCCTGGATGAGATTTAACTTTAGACGAGATAATAGATGGGAAAGAGAGCCTTTTGAGTTTAGAGAAGATTTGGTACAAATACAAGGATCAAACGTCAAAAACGAATTTCCGGTAATCGCTAACAAAAGTATGCCCATTTACTCATCAAAAAATATTCTAGCGGACGGGCCTAAATTTTACTACGGTAGAGTTTATATGTCTGATAGGGTGTTTTATAACGTAGATAAATTCGAACATAACGCGTACTATATGGTGTATTGTAAAACATGCGATAAAAGTAAATTCGGTATAGAGGACGACACTTTAATGAAAGACGCCTTGTCAGACTGGTACACGGTAAAGATGCATAATAAAAACACTCAAGGAAACGTAATAAGTTACTCTTTAAGCGCGCCCGTACTAGCGGGCAATCCGTTTACGGGCAAAGAAACTAAAATGAGGTATAAAGGCTATGATTTTTTTGAAGATATGCTAAAAGTAGATGAGCAAGACGACTATATCTCCGGCGTCAGAGATGTGGATATATATGCGAGTAGCTGGCTAATATACGGCTCTGATCCGACGGCCACGACAAATAAAGCCAGGCTGGAGTTTTTTATAAAAAGCGATTGGGGCGGACAGTTATTTTTAAAAAATACAAACAAAAGGTACTTCCCGCAAAACAACGAACTTGAAGAAAAGGTGGGCAGCTCTCCTGAGTTGCTGAGAAAAAATAGGCGAATCGATTGGTAAATTTATGGGTATTGTTACGCTAAACTAAAGAGGCTAAATTTTAGCTTCTTTAGTTCTTTATTATTTGCTACTTAAGAAAGCGTATCAATGTACCGCTTTTGCCGCTAAATGCTTTCAAATTTTTCTAAATATGTTCTGCGGATTAATCTATAAGGCTTTTGTATGCAAGGTATTGAGTAAAAGAACGCCCATAACAAAATACGTTTCTAGTTTATGTTTAAGACTAAACTTAACGGCTTGGGGTTTGCCGCAAACAAACTAGGTAATTTCCCCTCGCAATCCTTAATTTCGTATCATACGCCTGCGTTATTGTCGGCGGTAGAGAGTTAGAGCGGCGATTAATGATAAACGTCGCCTCTTGCGGCGATTTTAAATTTGCCGCCGAATTTTACCTTAAATATAATAGAAACGTAAGTTACATTACATTTAAAATAAATCAAAATAATAAATATATAAGAAATATACTGATACAATTTCATATCAAATATTATTTTCAAGGAGCGACGATGAAGAAAATTTTACTTTTAGCGGCGATTTGCGGCAGCGTTTTTGCAGAGCAAACCTACGAACTAAACGTACCTAACATGAACTGCGGCGGCTGCGCCAAGAAAATCGAAGATGCCGCAAAAAGCGTCAAAGGCGTAAAAAGAGTGAGTTTTGATCTAAAAAGCAAGGACGTAAATATCACCGCAGATAGCGGCGCAAACGTGATGGACGTCGTGCGCGCCATCCAAGCTAAAAAATACAAAGTCGGTATCAAAGAATGAAAAAGCTGGCTCTAGTTTTTGCTCTTAGCGCAGCGGCATTTGCGGACAAGACGCTAGTTTACGAGATACCCAATATGTCCTGCGTGAGCTGCTACGAGGTTATCACGCAGACGCTAAATACGCTTAACGGCGTGAAGAAATTTGAGGTAAATTTGGAAGCTAAAACGGCCGACATCGTCGTAGAGGATAGCTTTGCGGAAAATACGGTAGTAGAAGCGCTCAAAAAACAAGGCTATCGGGCGGTTTTAAAGTCTGAAAAATAACGCCCGCGCGGTGTAAATTTAGCCCTTAGCGCGGTTTTTAGGTTTTTAGCAAAAGCGGCTTTGCGTAGTTTTTTAAGCGGCGAATAAATTTAGGCGGCTTTTGTTTAAATTTACGGTTTAAGGCACGTTTAAAAACAAAGCTTATCGCTGCGAGGGTAAATCGCAGCCGTCTTTTTACAAATTTTGCGGCGTAAATTTAGCCGAATTTAGCAACCTTTCAAAGCTAAAACGTAAGGCGAGTAAAATTTATCGCCGCCTAAAATGCGAGGTTTTGACGCAAACGCCCAAAACCGACGAATAAATTTAACTAAGGATAATTATGAAAAAAACGGCTAGTCTTTTGGTAGCTGCCGCGGCATTAAATTTGCCGCTTTCGCATTTGGCCGCGAGTCGCGACGCTAATCAAGACTCTTTAAATTTAACCGCTTTAAAGGCGTTAAATTTAAGTACGCTAAACGCCTCGGAGGTCGTGCTAGATAAAGTCGAGGTCAGCGCCGACGCCAACGCTACGAAAGAACCCGGAAAACTAACGCGCGCGGATATGGATCTGATAACGTCTAAAAATCACGGCATAACCGATCTTTTAAAAGGTAATCCAAACGTCGTCTTTAGCGCGAAAAACGCCAAAAGCGTGCGCGCGGGCGATCTAGCTCCGCAAGATATTAGCATAAACGGCGCGAGCTACTATCAAAATAACTTTACCCTAGACGGCGCAAGCATAAATAACGACCTAGACCCTAAAAAAAGCACGTGGAATAACCACAACAGCATCTGGAGCGACAGCACGATAGGCTCGCAAGCCATGAGCGTAGATGCGGATCTGCTAGATAGCGTCGAGGTGCTAGATAGCGCGGTCTCGGCTAGATACGGCGGCTTTCAAGGAGGCGCCGTAAACGCTAAAACCAGAGACCCCAAAAGCGGCTTTCACGGCGTGCTTAGCTACTCTTATACGGGCGGGGATTGGAGCAAAATTTATAAAGATGCCTCCGCCGCGCAAAGATACGATGACGGCGATCTAGCCGATATGAGCGACTTTAAAAAGCGCAGGTATAGAGTCGGCGCAGAGGGGTATCTGACGCGTAATTTCGGCCTTTTGCTAGACTACTCGAGGCACCGATCCGTCATAGAAAACCACTACAACAAAAAACAGATAAATCAAAATTTATACTCGTTTCCAAACGACAGGCAGACTAATGATAATCTTTTCGTAAAAGGCGTTTGGGGCGTGAGCGATAAATTTACGCTAAAGCCGAGCTTTTTGTACTCTAGGCTAGATAACTACACCTCCTCCAAGCGCTACCTAGACTCCCAGCTCACGCTAAAATACGGCGGTTACGTCGCAACGCTCGAGGCGCAGGCCGATCTTGAGGGGGTATTTTTAGAGCAGACGCTTAGCTACTCCGCCTCGCAAAACAGCCGCGACTATGAGCATGATACCGAGTACTACGGCTACAAACCCTCAAACGTCAAAAACTGGGGAACCAATCCTAGCCCGAATTTCGGCTCGGGCATAGGGGGTCTAAACGATTTTGAACAACGCCAAAATAAGCTAGCATATAAATTCGACGCAAGCGTGAAGGAATTTGAAGCTCTGGGCGCATCGCATCTGGTGAAATCTGGCTTTGAGATAGCTAGACAAAGCGGCAGCTACGAGATACCGCGCACCCGCGTATCCTACGGCACGCCAAAGCCTTTGATGAGCGGAACATGCATCGCCGGCGATAAAACTTGCGTCATAGACGATAGCTTCGCCTCCCAGGGCGCGGTCGGTCAATATCTATCGAAAAAAACCTACTACTACGCCGTAAAAACCAAGGCTACGCAAACAAATCTCGCCCTTTATCTCGAAGACGAGATGAGGTTTGGCGCGTTTAAACTTCGTCCCGGACTTCGCATCGAGCGAAACGGCGATAACAACGACGTAAATTTAGCCCCGAGGCTGCTAGCCGAGTATGAATTCGCGGATAAAAACTTCATAGGTCTGGGACTAAATCGCTACTACGGACGAAATTTTTTCGCGTATAAGATGTATAACGGCGTGTACAGGATGTATGAGACCTGCGAGAGAAGCTCGTACGGCGGGGCGTATACGTGCGGCGGACTGGCTAATAACCGCCGTCCTATCAGGGAGTTAAAGACGCCTTACGACGACGAATTTAGCGCGTATTATCGCGGCGACGTCGGCAACGCGAGGCTAAATCTCAAATACGTAAGACGCCAAGGCCGCGACGAAGTAGCGATGAAATACGTAAGAGAGCCGCTATCAGGCTACGGAAACGGATATTCTATATTTACCAACGAGGGGCAAAGTAAGCGCGACATCGTGACCTTAAGCGCGGCAAACAT
>CAUQJU010000141.1:0-4350 GCA_963518005.1 uncultured Campylobacter sp. | reverse complement strand
CGCATACGGCGAGCCAAAGCAGCCCAAAACGAGCGCGGCAGCCCTGATCTCATCATAATTTTCGTTTTTCGGATCGAAATTCGCCGCCGTACTTTCTATTAGGTCGAAATTTTTACTCTCCCAAAATCTCGCAAACCAGTCCGCAGCCTCGTCGTTTTCGTACGCTTTGTAACCCCAGTCGCCCATTTTAGCCCCTTTTGATAAAAATTACCCACAAATTTGACGGCTTTTCGGGCTTAAATTTACCCGTCCGCGCTCGTGTCCGCCGCGAGTTTTAAAGGCGGGAACGAAACTTGCATTATAAAGCCCAAAAAAGTAAATTTAGCTTAAATTGGGATCGATTTTTCAAAAATGGGACAGATGTTCGAGGAGGCGCAAAAAAAGGCGCAAGAAATCGAGCAGGAGAGCCAAAAGCGCGAATTTAGCGTAAAAAGCGGCGGCGGGCTCATCAGCGTCAGGGCAAACGGCAAGGGCGAGGTACTTGATATCAGCATCGACGATAGCCTGCTGGAGGACAAGGAGAGCTTGCAGATCTTGCTTATTAGCGCCGTAAACGACGTGCTAAAGATGATCGAGGACGACCGTAAAAACGCCGCGTCAAGGATGCTAGGCGGGTTTGCCGGTATGGGACTAGGGCAATGAAACGCGCAGCTTTCTCGCGCCGTTTGGACGCGGTTTTGGGGCTCGCGCTAGCAAATTCGCCTTTGAGGGAAGGGCAAATTTGCGCCGCTCGTGCCGTAAATTTGGACTCAAATTTGCGCGCCCGTTCAGTAAAATTTGACGCTTCTTTAAATCCGCACGAAATTTCGCAAAAAACTAGTCTGGGTGCCAAAACGGCGACGAATTTGACTCCAAATTTGACGGCGAATTTAGCCCGCAAATTTTGCTCTCCCGTTTTTGCGGCTTTTATGATTTGCGCTCTTACAGCGTCGCTTAGAGCCGAGCCGCGCCCGACGCAGGATGATTTTAACGCTTGTTTTGAGAAAAACATGCCAGCCATGGTAAACGTCGCGGGTAACGGCGGCATCGCGATCACGCCAAATTTAATCGCCGTGCCTAAAGGCGAAATCCCCGTGAAAAACTACGTCAAATTTGACCCGTATCTGGGCCTCTATCTGGTCGCCTCGGACGCCAAACTCGAGCCTATGAAGATGGCCGACGATAACGCAACGAAAAAAAGCGACTGGGTCAGCGTCACGCGCGATCTAAACGCGACCGTCTACGGCCACGTAAAGGCGCAGGCACAGGCGCTAGGCGAGCTAGACGTACTCACGTTTGACGTAAACGGCACGGGCGCCGTGCTGAGTCCGTGCTGCAAGCTGCGCGGTATCGCCGTGGGCGGGGATAAATTCGTCCCAAGCCGCTATTTGCGGCACTTTGCAGCGTATAAAGACGTGTACTACGGCGACGTCGGAGCGGTTTTTGAGGAGCGAGGCGGCAAACTCTACGTAAAAGGAGTCGATCCGCTCGGACGCGGCGCGGCGCTGATGGCAGGGGATGAAATTTTAAGCGTAAACGGCGAAAAAATGCAGAGCTTGCGCGAGCTAAACGAGAGAATTTTGTTTGCCAAAAAAGGCGAGCGGCTCAAATTTGAAATCAAGCGCGGCGAAGATGTCGTAAATTTTAGCGTCACGGTTTCAGACGAGGTAAAAAAAGAACAAAAAACCGCGCCTAAAACGGATGAAAATATCACAAAAATAGCCCCAAAACCGCAGCCCGCGCCAAATACGGACGCCTCTAGCGTGCGAAAGCTCTACGGACTGACGTTTGATGAAAAACTAAGAGTAAAGAGCGTGGACGGAGAGTCGGATGCGGCAAGGTTTGGCCTCAGAGTCGGCGACAAGTTGATACAAGTAGGCGCTAAAATCGTGAAAAATCGCAAAGAAGCCCTTGCGCTCATAGCTAAAAATCGAGGACAACGCTTGCTTTTTAGGCGAGACGGCTTTGACTTTTTTTACAACGCGCGGTAGGTTCTAGGCGTTTTTGGACGGCCGCGGCGATAGATTTGCTTGTTTTGCGGCGCTAGATTCGGACGCAAATTTAGCTTTTGGGCCGTTTTTGTTTGTTTCGCAAAAAAGATTCGGCGCTAGATGCGTTCGGCTTTGCGGCGCTCTAGGCATCCTTGCGTCAAAGTTAGCTTATTTTTGGGCGCGTTTAATTTTCGCGCGTTACGACCGCCGAGCTTTAAGTGCAAGACGGCTTTTTCGGGCGTAAATTTAAGCTTTTGTGCCGCGGCTTAATCTAGCGGCAAGCGATCCGCCCGTTAAATTTAGCTCGCTACGAAACGGACGACTTTGCTCGCTTGCGGCGTAAAATCGCAGCTTTTAGAGGCGTTACATAGCCTTGCAAAATAAGTAAATTTAGCGCAAGCAAGGATTTGTTCGGCGGTTAAAGCAATTTGGGATCTGCCTTTATCAAACAAAAATAAAACGGAGAAAAAATGCAAAATCATAAAAACTCGAAGGAAAGATTAAATGTGCGAATTTACGCGGAAGATAAAGCCTTAAAATCAAATTTCGCTCACTTTAAAACCTTACCGCAAAGCTCAAGTTTGGCGCGGGTTTTTAGCGCAAATTCGGACGAAAATTTACCGAGCGCGCGCAGCCTGATTTTACCGCGTAAATTTAACGAGACCAAGGCTCTTAAATCCTCCCAAAACCATCTAAAGCATGCGACTTTTTCGGAAATAAAGGTTTCAAATTTAGCCTGCGAAAACGGCGAAGACCTTGCGCGAAACCAGGCTCCTCTTTTGTCGCTTGCAAAGCCGGCGACATTTCAAAAATTTAGCGCCGAGCAAAAGCGAAATTTGGCGCAGATATCGCCTGGCGGCAAAAAGACGCGGGTTTACACAAATGATGCTCTAAGCCTAAATTTGCCGCAAAGAACGTCTAATCCGGCTAACGAAAAAGGGCTAAATTTAAGCAAGTCGCGAGCGCTGCTGACGGATCAAAATCAAGCGCAAAACTTGCGCGCGAGCTCGCCTCAAAATCAGCCTCAAATTTTAAGCGCGGCCAAATCTAAAATAAACTCCGAAAACCCGGCTCAAAGCCCGAAAAACCGATCAAATTTGATCTCGCTAAACGCGGCAAAAGGCTCGTGTTTTACCTCGGGCTCAAATTTGCAGCAAACAGCGCCGAGCGCCGCCGATCAAGACGCGCTTTTAGCCGAGTTTAAGGCGTTTTTGAGCGCGCATTTGCCGAGCAACCCTAGCTTTCATCCGTGCTTTGACGAGGCGCTTTCATACACGCTAAAATCGGGCGGCAAGCACTTTCGCGCGATGCTAGTCGCAGGCGTCGTGGCAGCGGTGCGCCCCGAGCACAAAGAGGCGGCGTTTCACGTCGCGCTGGCATTTGAGACGATGCATAGTTACTCGCTCATCCACGACGATCTGCCGGCGATGGACGACTCGGATCTGCGCCGCGGACAGCCTAGCCTGCACGTCAAATTTGACGAAGTGACGGCGACCCTAGCGGGCGACGCGCTAAATACCCACGCCTTTTATCAGATAGCAAGGGCCCCGCTAGACGCGGACGCGCGCATAAAATGCGTCGAGATCCTAAGCCGCAACGCAGGCATCTACGGCATGGCGCTGGGGCAGGCGGTGGATTGTTATTTCGAAAATCAAAAACTAGGGCTTGAGGAGATAAAATTTTTGCACATCCACAAGACCGCGCGCCTCATCGCAGCAAGCTTGCAGGCAGGCTGCGTCGTAGCTGGGCTAGACGAGGCGGAGGCTGCTCGCATATACGACATCGGGCTTGATCTGGGGCTGGCGTTTCAGATCGCAGACGATATCATCGACGCGACGCAAAGCGCTGAAACGGCGGGCAAGCCGACGCATAACGACGGTGCGAAAAACTCATTTACTAACCTTCTTGGCGTAGAGGGCGCGGTGCAGGCCAAAAACGAGCTCATCGCAAAGATAGAGCGCGAACTAGGCAGCGTGCATGCGGGTATCCGCGCTATCGTGACGGGTCTCATCGACAAGCATTTGCGCTAAATTTGATTAAATTTCCATTGGATATAACCCTAAATATCGATTTAATATAAATCTGTCAGAACTTTAACTGTTTGCCATTAGATTTTGTTTATCACCTTGTGCTGGTTTAAACTATCAAGCTTTACGGTTCGTCAAATTTGCAACCGTTTTTTATGCGCTTATCGTAAATTTGGCTCCTTTTTACTCGCAGATTTTTTGAAGGATAATGCGTGCTGTCGTATCCGTATCGCTAACCGTTTTTTGGCGTATATTTAATTTTCGCGCGCTAAAATTATAAACATTTACCGCCGGCACTTAAATTTGGATGGATTTCATATCTTGGATAATCAAAATTTAAAGATAAATTTAAA